>JAQVEY010000074.1 GCA_028697515.1 Bacteroidales bacterium
CTCCTATCAAACAGCTAATACCCGGTTATCCCGATAGAGAAACAAGAATTTTGATTTATGAAAACGCCATCCGCACTGATAGTTTACTTGCAGAAATAGAAATGCGTGATCAGTATTTAAAGATGATAACCGATATGGTTTTTGAAAATGTGCCGATTGATCAGGAATATGTAATTCCTGTTCAAAATCTAACTCCACAGCAAATAAAAGAATTCAATAATCCTGCTTTACCTCGTAAAAAAATTGAAGATAATACAAGCTACTCTTTATCAAAAAATGATGCTATGCCCGATTTGTTTCCACCGATAAAAGGAATTGTGATATCAACATATAACCCTTCTAAACAGCACTATGGTACAGACATTGCTTCATCAGGCGAAGTTATTATCTCGGCTGTCTTAAGCGGAACAGTAATCTCTTCTGACTATACAGTAAAAACAGGTTATACAATTATTATTCAACACAAATCCGACTTAATCTCTGTTTACAAGCACAATAAATCGTCATTTGTCAAAGCAGGAGATTTAATTGAAACCGGGCAGGCAATTGCTGTTTACGGTAATAGTGGCGAAAACACAAGCGGTCCGCATCTACATTTTGAACTATGGAGAAAAGGCGTATCTTTAAACCCTGAAGACTATATAGAATTCCAGTGAAAAATCTTAAAAGAATAGCAATTTTAGGTTCTACCGGTTCTATCGGTACACAGGCCTTAGATATTATTCGGGATTACCCCAATTTATTCGAGGCTCAGGTTCTTGTTGCAAACAATAACATAGACTTACTAATCAAACAAGCACGTGAGTTTGAACCCGATGCTGTAGTAATTGCAGATAAATCAAAATATCAAAGACTAAAAGATTCACTGATTGACCTCCCAATAAAAGTGTATGCTGGAGATGAAGCTGTAGAACAAATTGCCGCTATGGATAATGTTGATATTGTACTTACAGCAATGGTGGGATTTTCGGGACTATTGCCTACAATCAGAGCAATAGAAGCAGGAAAAACAATAGCATTGGCAAACAAAGAAACCTTGGTGGTTGGCGGACATCTTATTTATCAAATATTAAATAAAAGTAAAGCATCTATAATCCCTGTAGATTCTGAACATTCTGCAATTTTCCAATGTTTGCGTGGCGAAAACCCTAATTCTGTTAATAAGCTTATTCTTACTGCATCTGGTGGACCTTTCAGAGGTAAAAATTTAGACTTTCTTGAAAAAGTAAGTCCAGAACAGGCATTAAACCACCCCAATTGGAAAATGGGTAACAAAGTAACCATAGATTCTGCAAGCCTTATGAACAAAGGCCTTGAGGTTATTGAAGCATATTGGTTGTTTGGCGTTCCGGCCGAAAAAATAGAAGTCGTTATTCATCCTCAATCAGTGATTCACTCATTGGTTGAATTTGACGATGGTTCAATAAAAGCTCAATTGGGAGTACCAAATATGAGAATCCCTATTCAATACGCTTTGGATTATCCAAATCGTTCTGTTTCAAATAAAAATAGGTTCTCATTTTCGGATTACCCAAGCTTTAGTTTCGAAAAACCAGACCTTAACACTTTCAGAAATTTAAAAATCGCATACAATTGTTTGAAAAAAGGAGGAAATACTACGTGTATAATGAATGCAGCAAACGAGGTTGCTGTAGAATTATTCCTTAACAAGCAGATTAGTTTCACTGGAATTTCTGCG
Source organism: Bacteroidales bacterium (assembly GCA_028697515.1). Lineage (GTDB taxonomy): Bacteria > Bacteroidota > Bacteroidia > Bacteroidales > ML635J-15 > Bact-19. The sequence goes on from JAQVEY010000074.1 coordinate 1,700, forward strand.
CTTATTGAAGAAACTCTGACGAAAATAGAATATATTAACAATCCTAATTTAAAAGAATGTCTGGAAACAGATAATATTTCAAGAAAAATTGCGTTTGAATTATCTAAAAAAATAAAATAATGAGCGGACTGATAATGGCCGGACAACTAATTCTGGCTCTGACTTTACTGGTTTTAATTCACGAATTTGGACATTATATTGCAGCCAGAATGTTTGGTATAAGAGTTACAAAATTCTTTATCTTCTTTGATCCATGGTTTAAAATCTGGAGTAAAAAAATTGGAGATACTGAATTTGGAATTGGTTGGCTACCATTAGGCGGATATGTAAAAATATCTGGAATGATTGACGAATCTTTAGACACAAAACAATTAAAAGAAGAACCTAAAGATTGGGAATTTCGTAGTAAACCTGCATATCAACGTCTTATTGTGATGATTGCTGGTGTAGTTATGAATGTAATCGCTGCAATTCTTATTCTTACAATGTCACACCTAGTATTCACAAAAGAATATCTGCCGGTCGAAAATGTTAAAGAAGGTATCTATGCCTATCCTTATGCAAGATTTTTGGGCTTCGAAACGGGAGATAAAATTATTGCTATTGATGGAAAAGAGACAGTAAGATATGAAGATGTTTTCTCTACCAAACTTTTCTTTGCCGAAACAGTTACGGTTGACCGTAATGGAGAAACTAAAGAACTTCAGATGACTGACACACTATATTCTTTCCTAAAAAACGGTGGCCTTTTTATTGAATTACACAATTTCTCTTTCACTATTGATAGTGTAGTACAAGATATGCCCATTGCAAAATGCAATTTAAAACCAGGAGCTAAAATAATTTCAATAGACAATGAAGTTGTAAAATCATTCGGTCACATGCGCGAAATTCTTTACTATAATAGAGGCAAAGAAATGGAATTTGTTTTCGATAACAGAATTAGCATTGATACATTTTTATTGCATATCGATAGCACTGCGAAATTAGGAATCTATACCCCATTACCAATATTCGAAAGCAAACCATATAGTTTTTTCACAGCACTAAAATATGGTTGGGTTGATGCCTATGAAGTTCTTAAAGCAAATATAAAAGGATACGAATTGATCTTTAGTGGTAAAGAAAAAGCAAAAGATAGTCTTCAGGGACCAATTGGTATTGCAAAAATCTATGGTGGAGTCTGGAATTGGGCTAAATTTTGGAGACTTACTGCAATAATTTCTATGATATTGGCCTTTGTAAACATATTGCCAATACCAGCACTTGACGGCGGACATGCCTTATTCCTTACAATAGAAGCAGTAACCCGTCGCAAATTATCTGACAAATTTATGGAGGTAGTTCAGATTATTGGCATGATTCTTCTACTAGGATTAATGGTTCTCGTCATTGGTAATGATATAATAAATTTATTCTGATGAAAAAAATTGCTCTGTTTCTTTTTATACTAATCACTATTCCTGCAGCGGTTCTAAAATCTCAGGAATATCTTGATTTTAACACATCAAAAGGAGACAATCAAAAAAGAATTCTGCTTGTCCCATTTGATCCGAGAATATATATTAACGATGCTACAGGTATTATTGCGGCAGAAGACGGAAGCACACATGATGAAATATTGGAATATTTCAGATATCAGTTTAACCTCCAATTGTATGATGCAATGATGGATTCGTGCACAATAATCAGTCTGTTTACAGACAATACCCGACAGGATAAAGAAGATATTAATGGACTCTATTCAATTATCAGTTACGAGTTGGTAAAGGCAATGCCAAACAATCCCGAAAATCCTGATAATGAAAAGAAAAGTTATTTTGCTAAAAAACGTGAAGAAAAAGAACAGCAAAGAAGACTTGAAGAGATATCGCAATATAACACAAGGATTGTTGATGGTGAGATTGTGGGCAAAAGACAGCCCACACATGATATGTATCTAAATATTGTTTTTCATCAGCCCGAAGTACTTACCGAAATTGCAAATCGCCGAGATGTGGATTATTTCTTGTTTATAAATCAATTCGAAATTAAAGGAAATTATGGTGATCCATATCTTACGGGCAATTCTAAGTCAGAAAGAACCATTAAAGTTCATTTCAGTATATATAATTCGCAAGGCAATTTGATTCACGGTAGCTTTGGTGAAAATAAAATGCCTTTTGACCTAGCCGAGAAAGAAAAAATATCCGCATTGTATTTTCCTGAAGTAATTCGCCAAATAGTAAATAACATTAATTTTTAATCAATGATTCCTGAATTTGTTTTTGCATCAAATAACAAACATAAGCTTGAGGAGATTAGGGCAATATCCAAAAACAAGATAAGAATTATTTGTCCTGAAGATTTGGGTTTTAAAGGCGAAATACCCGAAAATCAAAATAGTCTTGAAGGCAATGCTCTGCAGAAAGCACGTTTTCTTTACGATAAATTCTCTTTAAATTGTTTTGCTGATGATACGGGATTAGAAGTCGAAGCTTTAAACGGAAGACCTGGCGTTTATTCAGCAAGATATGCAGGAGAAGGAAAAAGTTCATCAGATAATGTAAACAAATTGCTACTAGAACTCAGTGATAACCCAAATCGCAATGCAAGATTTCGCACTGTAATTGCCTTGGTATTAGACGACAAAGATTATTTTTTCGAAGGAATAGCTGAGGGGAAAATAATTACAGAATTGCGTGGAAAAAGTGGATTTGGATACGATCCTGTTTTTATGCCGCTAGGATTTGATGAAACTTATGCAGAAATTCCAATTATTGTCAAAAACAGAATTAGTCATAGAGCAGCAGCATTTGAAAAATTCTTTTATTTTTTAACACATTCTCATATTAAATAATGAATAAATTAAATTTTATAAGCGGATTTGCAATTTTTCTGATTCTTTCTATGTTTTCTTTTGGTCAGATTGCGGTTGGACAATGGAGAGATCACTTGCCTTACAGTTTTGGAACGAATGTTACTGTAACCGATAAGGATGTATATATGGTAACAAATGTAGGCTTATTAAAATACAATAAAACTTCAGGAGAAACAGAAAAACTCACAAAGATTAATGGATTAAGTGATTCAGGAGTAAAATCTATTGCTTGGCATGAAAGTTTGAAAATTGTGATTCTCGGATATTCAAATGGCAATATTGATCTGATAAATGGAAATCAAATCATTAATCTCGCAGATATCAAGCGTAAAACAATGAACGGAGATAAGAATATTTATAGTATTTGTTTGCTTGGCAATACTGCATATCTAGGCTGCGGTTTCGGAATTGTAGTACTCGACCTTGACAGAACAGAAATAAAAGAAACCTGGTTTATTGGCAATAATGGAACAAATGTTAAAATCAATTCGTTGGATACTGACGGAAGTTCTATTTATGCAGCAACTGACATTGGAATTTTTAAAGGTGATTTAAGCCTCCCATTGGTGGATTTTTCTTTCTGGGAAATAATTTCAGCTCAAAATCTTCCTTCATCATTAAGTTGGATGGTAGATAAATCTTTTAACACTATAAAATGTCTCAATGGGAAGCTTATTGCTAATTATCACGATAATAATCAAACCAGTGCAGATACACTATTAGTATATGATGGAAATAACTGGTCTGTTTTTAACAACGAATTTAATGAAATTAGCTCGATTTGTGGTAATAATGAAGAACTCATTTTATGCAGTAAGTATTGGATAAAAATCCTAGATTCCGATCTTAATGAAATAAGACATATATGGCAATATGATTTACCATCCGGTGGACAAATACCTCAACCCTCTTATGCTGTGTTTGATAATAATATCGTTTGGATTGCAGATACAAAGTGTGGATTAATTAAAAATACTGATGGCTGGCATTATCAAAACATAACAGTTAACGGACCTTCAAATTACACTGTCTTTGATATGTCAGTTTGCGAATCCGAGATAATTGCAGTTGCAGGAGGTATGAATTTATCCTGGGGACCACAATGGAAACCGGCCGAAGTTTATAAATTTAACGAAAACATCTGGAACAATTATAACTATTATAGCACAACAGGGCTTTCACAGGCTAGAGACTTGGTCAGAGTTCTTTTCGATCCTTCAGATCCTTCAAGATATTTTTTAGGTTCGTGGATTGATGGAATAGTAGAATTTAGAAATGATCAGTTCTATGCTCAATATAATGAATCTAACAGCACTTTATCTAAAGTTCCCGGTGTCAATTATATCAGAATAGGTGGAATGGCTATTGATTCAGAAGGGAATTTATGGGTCACAAACTCTCTAACATCGCCACAAATACATGTTTTATCACCCGAAGGTGAATGGACATCAATAGACTATTCTTCGTATTTGGGAGGAATAAATATCGGACATATTATAATTACAAAAGATGACATCAAATGGGTAATTTTACCTCAGGGTGTTGGACTATTTGTATTTGATGATAACGGCACTCCTAGTGATAAAACTGATGACAGGACACGTAAACTTACAATAATAGACGAAGATGGTGAAACAATTAGCAACGATGTTTTTTCTATTGCAGAAGATAAGAACGGTTATATTTGGGTGGGCACAAGCAAAGGGGTTGCAGTTTATTATAATCCTGAAGATGTTTTTGAACCTGGAACATATACTGCCAGACAGATAAAAATTCCAAGAAATGATGGCACCGACAATGCAGATAATTTATTAGGAAACGAAATAGTAACTTCAATAAAAGTTGATGGAGCAAACAAAAAATGGTTCGGCACACAAACAGGAGGTGCTTATTACACAAGTGCAGACGGCTTAGAAGAAATTTATCATTTTACAAAAGATAACTCACCATTGTTTTCAGACAATATCATTTGCTCTGCAATTGTTCCAAATACAGGAGAAGTGTTTTTCGGCACATCGGCAGGAATAATCTCATACAGAAATACTGCAACCGAAGGTTCTGATGATTTCATAGGTGTTTATGCTTTCCCTAACCCGGTAAAACCCGATTATCGTGGACCAATTACTATTACAGGACTTGTTGCAGGGTCTTATGTGAAAATTACGGATATTTCAGGTAATCTACTGTTCGAAACACGTTCCGAAGGTGGACAGGCAATTTGGTATGGCGAAGATATGAATGGAAAAAGAGTTTGTTCTGGAGTATATCTGGTTCTTTCAAGCAACGAAACTGGTTCTAAAACAGATATAACAAAAATTTTGTTCATTAACGGAAACGAATGACAACAAAAACCGAGGTAATTGTTCTCAACAAAGTGAAATATAGCGATAATTCTTTTATCGTTAATTTATTTAGTAAAGATATTGGAAAATTTGCAGCTTTGATTTATATTAGTAAATCAGCAAAAAACGGAATAAAACCTGCACTTTTTAGCCCTCTCAACATTATTGAAACAGAAGTAAAAATAAAAGATTCCAGAAATATTCAATCTCTAATAAATTGCAACAATATTTTAAGTCCTAATAATATCAACACAGATTTAGCCAAAACCAGCATAGCTTTATTTATTGCTGAAATTCTACTGAAAACTATCAAAGAGGAAGAACCTAATCCAAATCTGTTCAAATTTATAAAAGCAACTGTCTTAAAGCTTAATCAAACTACAAATAATATTTTTGACCTGCATTTATTCTTTATGAGAGATTTTGCTAAAATTTCCGGATTTGGAATGACTTGCAACTATTGCACCGAAACCCCTTATTTCAACTTGAAAGAGGGCATGTTTCTACCTTTATTTACCTGCAATGAAGAATCACTAAATTTAGAGGATAGTTTGTGTATGGAAAAGTTGTTAAAGTCTGAACATGATAATCTGAATAGAATTTTTAATTATAAAATTAGAACAAATCTAATTGAAAGATTACTTCAATATTATAAATATCACATTCACGAATTTGGAAATTTGAATTCAATAAAAATTCTTCAGGAAGTTTTTAATGATTGATTATTATCAGTTAAGACAAATCGCTTCGCTATCTAATTTCACGACTCCTCCCGAAACTTTATCAGTAAAAATACCAGTTTGATTGTTTTTCATCTCCTTTAAGTAATCAAACACATCATATTTACTGTCTGGAGAAAAAACCGGAACATTAATTAACTTTTTAAATTCTTCAGCAAGGTCTTCATCCATATTTCTTAAAACAATATGATAAAAACTATCTTTAGGCTTTTCGATAATTGTTCCACTTAACTGATCTATGTTTTGATTAACAAATTCCACAAACTCAAAAAATTTCTCCAGATTAAGCACCATATATAAATTCTGAAATTCCAGAACGACACTATCATTTTTGCTTATTGTAAGCTGACCGTGGGCTGTATTATATACCAACTTTTTCATTTTTTCAGAATTTAATCCTTACGTTACAATTATAATACCACAAATAAGACAGTATTATTGTGAAAAACGTAACACAAATTCAATGATTTTTATTAACAACTTATCAGCATAGAACTAAAAATATTTTCTATCCCAAAATATTAAGGTTGAATTCGACTCAACAAGTCCATAATATCCTCCTCTAGGCTTAAAACTGGAGTTTCAATTATTCTGCACAACTCGTTGCCATTGTAATAGAAAACGAATGTAGGAACAAATTGAATATAAAATTGTTCTGTATCAATTGCATCTGATTTTTTATTTCCATCAAGAGCAAAGAATCGGACATTAGTACCCGCAAAATATTCATTATCCATAATTTTACAGAATCTGGGCACTTCGCGTTGAGAGTCGCTGCACCATGTCCCTAAAAAAACGTATATCGAATCAAATCGAACAGAAAAGTCTTTGCTAAAATACGTTTCTTTGACCTCATAAGAATTGTATCCCTCTTCAAACCATGTATTAAATTCGTCTAACTTGAATCCATCAATATCACATTCTCCGAATAAAACATTCTGTGATTTTCGCTCATCATAAACGACTCTGTTAAGTTGTGCACTAATACATATCGGCACAAAAATTAAAAAACTTATAACCAATAATTTCATCATTTTCTTATAAAGTTTAACGGCATCGCTGATTTGTTATCAATTATTTTGCTGTCCTTATAAACTATTTCACCGTTCACAATAGTACAATAAACAGAAGTTTTAAACTCTTCGCCTTCCAATGGTGACCATCCACATTTATAAAGTAAGTTCTCTTTCAGAACTTTTGTTTTCTTTTCAGGATT
>JAQVEY010000075.1 GCA_028697515.1 Bacteroidales bacterium
CATGTGACAGTATGACTGAAAGTGATATGCCTGTGATAATAACCAGAGATGAATATATGAGACGTATGAAAGATATGTCTGCACTTAGTGGTGGTACAGGTTTCTACAAAGACCTTCCAGATGATTATAAAGTTATTATTAATACAAATCATCCTTTGATTGTTGATTTGAGTTCGAAAATAGAGAAAAAAACCTTGTCACAAAGATTAGAGTTGGATTCTAAACTTGAAGACTTGCAAAAGAATAAATCTGAATTGGAAAAAGCACTCGAAAAGTATAAAAAGGAGGAAGAAAAACCTGTTGAAGAAAAAAAGAATCTTGAGGAAGTTAATGATAAAATACTTTCGCTCGAGGATGAAAAATCAGGTATTTACAAAGAATTTGGTAAAAAACAGAAAATCGTTAGTCAGTTATTCGACTTAGCTCTTTTGGCTAATAATTTACTTAAAGGCGAGTCTCTAAGTAATTTTGTTAGTAGGAGTGTAGATTTGTTGAAGAAATAAAAAAAGCTGTACGGATTCCGTACAGCTTTTTTTGCATTATTTTTAATATATAGTTACCCTAAGTCCCTTATTTACTAGATTTTCTTTAAGAGGTTTTAAAGATTTATAATCTCCCTTTTTAATATCGCATTTGCCATTATAATGTGTTATAAAGGCACATTGCTCAGCTTGAATTATGTCGTGATTACATACTTCGACCAGACAGTTAATCACATAATCAAAACTGTTGATGTCATCATTGTATAAAACTAAAAGTCTATTCTTGGTCTGCGAATCAGACTGCGAAATCTCATTTTTTTGAGTTGGGTTTAGTATTTCTTGATTTTCATTCATTTATACAAAGATACTGTATTTATAAATATAAAATTAATTTGTATAAAGGATTTTTTTATGATTTATAAAATCTGTTGATTAAAATATATCAGATGCTAATTATTAAACTGTTTATTTTTATTCAGCTGCCCTAGCTGTGGCCACGTCAACACGCTTTCCATCTATTAGAGCAACAACAAAAGCATCCTTAACTCCACCTGCACGTACATTATTTAATCCAGCTTGAGCAGAGTTGTATGTTTTGTAAGCTCCTATTCTATAAACAATTACTTTATTTCCAGTTAATTTGTATAATTTATTATTTCCGGCTAGACGTCTGAAACTGCTTTTAATAAAATCATTGACATCGGTTTTAAATACACCTAATTGTATATAATATCCAATAACAGGTTTTTTCTCAGTTACTTGATTATCATCTGTTAAAGGTTCGTTATTATCATCAATATTATTATTGTTATTATTATCAGCTAAATTGATATTGTCTTGATTATTTGGTTGAACTCTACCCGTCGAAGTTACTATAATTTGATCTTTTGGTACTGTCTCCATTTTTGAAATTAGAGTTGCAGCCTCATAATTATTAACTCGTTTGCCATCAATGTATGCGATAACAAAAGCATCTTTTATTCCCAATTGTCTGATTCTGTTTTGTTCTTCTATCGCCGTGTTAAAGTCGTAGTATTTTCCACATGCGTGACGAATAAAACCGTTGCCGTAGGCATCGTACATTAATGGGCTTAAATTATATAAACGATCAGAACTTACTTGCTCTTTATAAACACCTATTTGTATGCAATAGAATACTCCTTTAGTTTTCTGTAAATTAGTCTCAGCCGCAAGATTAACATTATTGTTTCTGTTAACTACAACATTTGTATTTTCATTATTGTTTACAACGGTGTTTACATTATTGTTGTTGGCATTGTTTACATTTGTATTGTTGTTATTAGTGTTATTATCAGCAATATATTCAGGTTGTACAAGTATCGTTCCTCCGTTTTCTACATTCCTAGCTTCATAAACTTGTATTCTCCTGCCTTTGTAGTATGCTATAATAAATGCATCTGTATATCCAATTGCTTTAACTTGTTGCAAAGCTGTTGATGCCGAATTGAAAGTATAAAATAATCCTGCAACATATCTAAATAAATTGCTTCCAGGAATACTTTCTATGAAGATTGGCGTTAAGCCGATGAATGCATCATTTGCAACATTTTGACGAAATGCACCGATTTGTATTCTGTAGCATAATTCATCTGTTATCTCAAGCACTGGGATTGGATTTCGGTCAGAATAAAAACTGCCCCTACTTGCATCTATTATTGTCTCAGTTGCAGAATAGCGATTATTAGTAGTATTATTGTTTGTTCTGTTGTTATTTGTTACATTATTGTTTACAATAGTATTGTTATTATTTGTTCTGTTGTTATTATTTTCATTATTATTTGTTCTGTTGTTATCAGTTATATTGTTGTTTTTTCTGTTGTTATCAGTTATATTGTTGTTTGTTCTGTTGTTATCAGTTACATTGTTGTTTGTTCTGTTGTTATCAGTTACATTGTTGTTTGTTCTGTTGTTATCAGTTACATTATTGTTTGTTCTGTTGTTGTCAGTTATATTGTTATTAGTATCATTATTAATATTTTCGGCAATAACATCATTACTCGTCAAATCAGTTTCTGTTATTCCATAATATGTTAATACCATCGGGTTTTTATCGTCATTTGTTATTGAAAGATCATTTGCTGCATTAATATGGCTTAACCCTGTTCTTAAAAATCCCGTTGCTTTATATAATTTATCAGTCAGTGACTGTTCCGGAGTTTTACCGTTAAATTTTATAATTACATCAAATAATGCCAAAGATTGTGCAATATCATATTCTCCGACATTATTCAAACTGTCGCTTAAAGGACGTATCTTGTTGTCTTTTGGGAGTGCATTTGAATTATAGTAGGCTTCGGCAATGTCTCTTTTTGTGAGCAGATATTCTTTGCTTAATGAGGCATATTGTTTTAATTGTTTCAAATAATTTTGTTGTGCTTTTTTTAGCTTCTTCTGAAGTTTTTTATATTCATCAAGGGATTCGGAATATTCCATAGACTTGGTAATCTCTTTTATAAGCTTTTCATTTATCTTAATGTCAGAACTTAATGAAGTTAACTTATTCTCGGTACTAGCAAGAAAGGATATGGTTGATTTATCATAATTATAATCAAATCTGTAATTATCAGGAATTTCAACTAGTTGTCTGTTCGAGTTATTTTCTGGATTAATATCTCTGTTGGCTATGTTACGAGAATCGTGATTTGTGTTTATATTATTATCGACATCATTGTTATTATTATCATTATTAACTATATTATTGTTATTGGTATCATTGTTAACTATATTATTGTTATTGGTATCATTGTTAACTATATTGTTGTTAATGGTATCATTGTTAACTATATTGTTGTTATTGGTATCATTGTTAACTATATTGTTGTTATTGGTATCGTTGTTAATTATATTGTTGTTATTGGTATCATTGCTAACTACATTATTGTTTGTATTGTTTTCAGCAATCTGAGTATGTTTGTTTACCAATCTCATATTTTTTTCAGATATCTCTGAAAGAGAATTTAGTTTATCATTATTTACATTTAAACTGATACCTGATGTAAGAATCTCGTTTTGATTTTTGATAATACTTTCGCCAGAAATCATTACTTCTTCGAGCATATAAAAGTCTTTGCTGTCAACGATTTTATTAACTCTATCATTAAAGTTTACAATATCGCGTTGCATTTCATCAAAACTTTTATCAGGGTATTCTTCCTCAATTTTAAAATAATTCTCTATAATAATTTCTTTTTGAGCATTTACAATTTCATTATTTAGTGAAAGTATTTTTTTATCTAATTCATCATTTAAAGTTTTTATTTCATTAATAATAAGTGATTGTCTTTGCGGTGTTGCAGATTCGTATTCTAGACTTAGGGCTTCGGTTCTGTTTTTAATCTCATCTGCTTCTTCAATTAGGCTTGCAATTATTTCAGGATTTATTCCGTTATCGTTTTCTGCAATAACACTATACAACATTCTTTTTTCGATTGAGGTAACCAGATTAACGAAATTGTTTGATTCGTCAATGTTTATCAAATCTTTAGATTGCTGATATAATCTGTCGTTTTGTAGAAATGAAAATATGTAGGAGTAATACATATTGGCTAATTCTATTTTCTGATAAGCTTCTGCATATCTTTCAAGTTTGATTTTTTCACTTTGTGATGTTTCAGCTTGTATTTTTAATTTGTCTGAATTCTGTTTTAACGAATTTGCTTTATCCGAATACTCCGATGTTTTTTCATTATTCAGATTATATTTTCTTATTATTTTTTCATAAGTTTCAAAATCGGAATACATTTGGTCGATGCTTGAAGCGAAATATTGTAAAGTTTGTTTTATCCCTGAATCAATAATTTCGTTAGCCTGAATAATTATATCATTCTTCTTAATTTCATTTTTCGTTTTGTCGGCATCGGCAAACAATCTTTGTGCATTTTGAAGTTGGGCAGTAATATTCTTTATTGTATTGTTAGTCTTGGTATCAAAAAGTAATTGCTGGTTAAGTTCTGCGATAATATCAGAAATATTTGGTTCAGGTTTGTCTTGTTTTTGAAGCATTTTTATTTCAGAGATATTTTCAACAATCTTTGAGTCAATATCCGATTTTAGTATTTCTAAATATTTAATTCCTGGCGAATCTCCTGTTTTGTCAAGTGTTCGCAGGTCTGCAATTTCGGTTTCGAGGCCTTTCGAATCTTCGATTAACTTGTCCGTTTCGGTAATTTTTTGTCTTACTTCTGGTCTAACTGTAGTCTGTTTTAAATCATTATAATCTGAAATTATTGTTTCAATATTTGTTATTGGAATAGCAGTAAGAGAAGAATTAATAACTGTTTCATTATTCTTTATTTCTGATTGGAGGGAGTTAATTTCAGCTATAATTTTATTCTGATCCTCAGTATTGCTGGTTGCATCAAATTCGCGTTCTTTTTGCTTTACGATTTTTGTCAACGAATCATTTTTCGCAATTAATGTTCCTGTATATATCGTTTTTTCTGAAGCCACCTCACTAAATTTATTCTGATATATCTCTGTGTCAACAAAAACATTTACGTGTTCCATATTAGCAATATCAGTAGTGCCATATAGAATTTCATCTAAGCTAGATGCCGGAGTGTAAAGAGACATATCTGCATTTATTTTATCCTGAACAGAAGCTAATTCTTTTAATGAAGTCTGATTAACGGAAATCTTTAATAGTTCAATTTCATTATTTAAACTGCTAATATTTAAATCAGGATCATAAAAAAGGCCATCCTCAACTTTTAGACGAGAATCATCTATCAAAGCTATTTTCTTATCAATTGCATTAATTTCATAATTTATAAATTCTATTTGAATATCATTTTCTTTTATTTTTGCTATCAAGTCAATTTTTTCGTTTTCATAGCTTTTAATATCATAAATATATTTCTCTCTTATATCAAAGTCTTCTTCATTTTTAGCCAAATCCAGTTTTACTGTAATTCTTTCGTTAAGTTCAGTGAGTTTTTCTTGTAACGGAATGTTGTTTTCTTTGTATGGTTTTAGTTTTTCGAGTTTTTGTTCCTTTTCTATTTCAAGCTTGGCTAAATATGTTTCGTAAGGGAATTCAATTTTTAAATTATTTATTTCATTTTCTATTTTCTTCACATTATCAAGTAAACTCTTTTCATTTCGTGGAGTATTATCCAATACCCTGACTTCTTTGCGATAATAGGTTATTAGTCCTTTTAATTGATTAGAGGCATCTGAAAATGCTTTAGAAATATCATAAAGTTCTGCTGCTTCGAGTGATTTTTCATTAGCCAGATTAGTTAAACTGTCTCTTAATTGTACTGTTTTTAAATCTGTTTTGGTTTTTATTTGATTTATCTGTTTATTGAGTTCTTTTACTTCTCCAAGTCGTATTTCAGATAGCTTAAAAGCTGAAGCCGCATATTCTAGGTATTCAGTAGATTTTGATTCCATATCATCAAGTTTGGATATAGAATTCTGAATTAAAACATCAGCATCTGTTTTTATCGTATCTTTTGGTATTATCGTGTTTTCCGCAACATTTAAGGTGTCAAACATCGTACTAGCTCTTATCTCTTGTCTTTTTGTAAGTTCAGTTATTGCAAGTGGATTTACTTCCAGATTAGAATGTCTGTATATGTCAGACATGGTTTCAAGTTTTCTCTTTTGGGGATTTTCTTCAGTTAATATCCAGTAAACAGAAATCTTGTCTGCAGTTGTCTCACGTGTGGAAGAGAAAAATGCTGTTTCATTGTATCTGTCAACAGTATACATGATATCATCAAAAGGCGTGTTAATAGGGAAATCTAAATTTTCGGGTTCCGACCAAAAATTGTGTTTTGTGTCCCATTCTGTTTTAAAAATATCATAACCCCCCATACTATTATGGCCTTTTGAGGAAAAATAGAGGGTAACTCCGTCTTCACTCAAAAATGGAAAAGCCTCATCATATTTTGAATTAATTGCATTAGGCAGCTTTTGTGGAGTAGTCCATTTATCATTTTCTTTTCTAGACATATATATATCTAGACTGTTTTTTCTACTGTCGCCATAGCTACTAAAAAATAGTACGCTGTGTATCTCTGAAATATACATTAACTCATTTTCGTCATTATTCTTATCTGCCTTTCCCTTGAATTCTTCAGTTTTTACAATTATGCTTCCCCCAAAATCATTTAAATTATACGAATAATGAAAATTTGCTCGGTTGACTTTTTTATTGCTTAAAACATTTAAATCGTATGCGTACTTGACTAGTTCGATGCCGTTATCTGCCATAGAGATGTATTGCTCAACCTCAAAATTTACAATATCTTTATTCCTAGCACTGAGTTTATAAGTATCGTAATATCTTAAGGCTTTTTCGAAATCATATAAATAATGATAACCTAATCCAATGTAAAATGTGGCAGGGTTTATTCCTTTTCCCTCGGCATACTCTAGATACTCAATTCCGGATTTTATATTGTTATTCAATTTTACAAGACAAGCCCCATAATAGTAATTAAAGACAGCCTCTCTAGGATATAAACTTAATAATTGAGAAAATCCTTGATATGATTCAGTATATTCCTCATAGAAAAACTGTTCTTTGCAAGTTTCATATAGAATCTGCTCATTTTCATTTAAATCTACAGAAAGCTTAAACTGAGCAAACATTTGATATGACAAACCCTGCAGGAGTATCAGTAGAAAAATTATATTTTTATATTTTTTAATCAAAAATCTGAAAATGAATACATTAAACTTACTAAATTAACAAAAATATATAAACTCACAAAATCTGTACCTCTATATTTATAATATATTTAACTTATATGTGTTAATAATACGTGTTTTTTATTACAAATGATGAAAATTTATACGTAATTTAATAAATATTGATATGTTTTTTCTATATTTATAACGTAAAATGGGTTTGATTATTTGCTAATACATTGTAATATAGCGACTTAGTCTTATTTTTGTTTTACGGCATTTTTTTTGAAATAGTCAAAGTGTTTAACAAATATTTAATTATGAAAACTTTAACTTTAATTTTATCTTTTGTGATTTTAAGCACATGTCTTGTAGCACAAGTCGAAAAACCTCATAAACCAATGTCTGGTTTATCATATAAAATATATTATCATCGTTTGGAGAAACCGAAAAAAGAAAAGCGGAGAATGAAAAAAGGAATTAGGATGATGAATTTTAGATATATTTCTTCAAATCAATTATTTAAGGCTGCAAAAATTTTTACAGACGACCAAATGAGATTGCTGTATGTCAAAGATGTATATCCAAAGGTGTCAGATAAATCAAATGCAATAATTATTTGTGATGCATTTGATAATTTTTCACATTCGCAGATTATGTGGGATTATATTAAGGAGCAGAATCCAAAATATGGCGTTGCAATTCCTGATATGGATACTTATACAGAGTATCTAGATTTGAAAGAGCGAAAGAAAGACAGGCAAAAAGATGACTTAGTAAAAAACGAAAGTGATAAGGTCGAGAATGTAGAAGTTGAAGATAAATCGACAAATGAGAATGAAAATAGTGATCTTGAAAAAATAAATGAAGATGAAAATACAGATGTTGACGAAAAAATCACTACTGACAAAGAAACGGATGCGAATTCTGAAATTGCTAAGATAAGCTTTCCCGATCCTGTAAATTATAATGGAAACAAGGGCTGTGATGGCTACTTAAGTGATAAACAATTTTTAGCATTTGCAAATAGTTTGGCTCAATTTGAAAGCGATGAGGACAAGGCTAAAATATGTATGGAATATGTTTATACTTATTGTTTTAATACTGCACAGGTAATGAAACTTGCTATGTTAATGGATGGAGAAAATTATAGATATGTATTTTTTAAAACAGCTTATGAAAAGGTTTATGATAGGGATAATTTTTTATACGTTAAACAGTTGCTTACAAGTTTAAAATTGAAAAATGGAATAAATGAAATTTATATCGTTCCTGCAGTTGAAAAACCATATGCCACAGGTACAGATGAGCCAATAAATAAATGTTTTGTAAGCGATTCGGATTACGAAAAAGTGAAAGCTGAAATAAGAAAGGAAAGTTTTTCAACTACTCGTGCAGATTTAGCGAAGGTATTAATAAAACAATACGAATGTTTTACAGCAAAACAGATTCATGGACTTTTATCACTCTTTTCATTAGAAACTGATAAGCTCGAAATAGCAAAATATTCGTATCGCTATTGTATTGATAGAGATAATTATTCTCTTGTTAAAGATTTTTTTACTTCAGCAGATAGCAGAAATGAAGTG
>JAQVEY010000076.1 GCA_028697515.1 Bacteroidales bacterium
CCAGTTTATTGTTCCGTAAGAACTTAATACATTTATTCCTCTGTAATCCTTAATTGCGTTCTTGCCAGAGCTTTGTTTACCGTCATTTGAAATTACTGGGTTATTAACTTTAATTTGTAGCACCGAATTTTTTATAAATCTGGATTGACTTCTCATCAAACCGTCACTTCCTGCTAAATAAACTTCACCACTTTCTCCCAATCCGTTGTAAGGATTGTCTTCAAGCATAATATCATTTATGCCTGAGGAAGGTATTTCAAAACCAATGTAGTGATTATTGTAGGATTTCGTAAAAATGTAAAAAACATTTTCGAAATTGTAATTTTCGTAAATGTCGGTAACAAAAAATGCTGTATTATCTTTTCTTGCTTTGTCAATTCTGTTTTGAAGCACAACATAATGTAAAGAACAAATTGTTTCAGTTGTGTCGCAAGGATTTACAACATACAAGTTGCTATCAACAGCAATTATTATAGAAGAAAGCTTTTTTGTTGTAAATAATTCATCTTCTGCCAACGAAATAAACCACTCTGATGATATGGGGAGGAGTTGTGGATTTATTTTATTTATTTCTTCATTTATCCCAGAATGATCAAGTTGTGTCGCGAAAAGATTAATATCGGCAGTAATATTTTCGAGATAGCTTTTTAATCGTTGAGTTTTTTCAAATCTAACAGAAGTAAGCTGTTCGTATGTTCTGTTTAATATTGCTGTTTTAGTTGAACTATAAGAGAAAATGCCAACAAACAACATAGAGAAGAGTACTAACAACGAAATAATACCCGAAAGCTTATAGACTACCGAAATATTATTTAGTTTTTGGAGTATTTTCATTGTTAAATAATTCTGTGCAAAATAAACAAAATTTTTAAACAATAATAGGTTTTACTCACAACTCGCAGCGGAGTTAATGCGTATGCAGTTGTTTGTTTTAAATTAAAATCAGTCTTTTATACATCTGCAACTAAAACCGTTTTCAATGAAATATTGTGAACGTCCTACAAACGGAACACTGTAATTTAAAGCATAAACCCATGGATTATAGGTGTAAATATTAAAAGTAGCTGAGGAAGTCCAGAAGTAAGAGCTTTGACCGAAGTCTTCAAAAACACCATCCCAGGTGTCTCCTCCGGGAATACCAGAAAAACCGGTTGAATTAGTTGCTGCTTCATTTGGATTCCACCACATTGTTGTACAGTTCATTTTTAAATGTCCGCCTTCGTCAACACCAACTCCCAGATTTGAATTATATTCCAAAGCCCCGAAATCAGTTCCTGAAGTCCTTGCCAGAGTTGTCCATTCGTAATGTGAGGGGATATGCCAACCGTCAGGGCACATTCCCTGTACTGGAGTATCGCAACGATCATTAGGGGGAGCGCCATTTCCATTACATGGATCAGTCTCTTGCATTAGAATGTTCCATTCGTACAATCCTCCCATTGGACAACTTGGGTCTTCAACTCCGTTTATATTCATGCAGAACTTTGTTCCCGCAGCCTGAGGTGTTGTAATCGGGACATAAGTACCCGAATTTAAATTTTCTGCCATCCACCATTGATCACCTATTTTTACAACTGAATAATTATTTCCATCGCCATCAGTACATGGAATGAAAGTAAATGTTACTGTCTGGCTTTGGTTAGGTGTGAGCATATAAACAGTACTGTAATTTCCTGATTTTCCAGTCAGTTTTATCAAATCACCTTCAAAGTATTGCATATTTATTACAGATTTAGTGTTTTTATGCTGAATATAATTTTTCTCGATAATTTGCTGTGAAGAACCCGAAATATCTTCTATTTCGATTGATGAATTTTTACTTCCATCTTGAATATTATTGATGAATTTAGTTGTATAAGAATAATATTCAGATTCGAATTTTATAAAGAACATACCCTCTCCAAATCCACAAATCTTGTATGTGTGATAACCCTGAGTCACAAATTGTTCAGAATGCAAGACTATTTTGCCTGCAAGATCATAAATTCTGATCGAAATATTATCATCCGAATATGCTTTAAAATCGATGTAACACATTCCGGCTGATGGGTTTGGATATATAAGTACCGGATTAAATGGCTCCGAACTTAATTCATCAATTCCCATTTCGAAACTTAGATTTAGAATGTCAGTTCCCGAAATATTTATTTCTGTACATTGTGTCAGATTTTCAACTTTTACTGACTCTACACTGGTTGAAGCACCTGTTCCTGTAAAGCTAATTTGATAATTCTGTGAATAGCAGGGAATAATACAGGAAATTGTCAAAAATAATGCAATAAGTCTTTTTAGTTTTTTCATGGCAATTTTTTAAAATATTATAGCATTCTTAAAGCAAAATTAAAGAATAAATTTGGAATAATGATTAAAGTCTGAAGTTTAATTAATACAATATATATAATAGTGAATCAAATACTATATCTGAAACCACATATAACGCCATATATGTTAGTAATAAAAAAGCATTGACACTTCACCAATTTACGGATAAGTTGTATCAGTTGTAATTTTAGAAGCAATTTTGCTTTAGTGAAATTTAGGATTAATCACAAAAACAGCCCTTATTTAAACAAATTCTAAATAAACTTGTTTATCCATCAAACTAAAACTTAAATGAAAATGGAAAAAAATATAATAAATAAAGCTTTTTTAATTCTATTTGCAGTGCCCTCAGTGGCAGTTGCACAAGAACACAAACTTCCCGTACTTAATTATCAGTATATAGATCTAGAGCCGTTTATTGATGCTACGACAATGGAAATTCATTATTCAAAACATCATCAGGCTTATGTAAACAATCTTAACAAAGCGCTCGAAAATACCGAAGCTGCAAACTTAAATATTGAAGATTTAATGCTTAACGTAAGCAAATATGGTCCTGCAGTAAGAAATAATGGTGGCGGTCATTATAACCACAGTCTCTACTGGAGTATTTTATCTCCGAAACCACAAAATGAACCTTCGGGTAATCTTTCCGAAATGATTATTGCAAACTTTGGCTCGGTTGAAGAATTGAAGAAACAAATGAATCAGGCTGGTGCTAGCAGATTTGGTTCTGGATGGGCCTGGCTAGTACTGACAAAAGATATGAAACTAGTGGTTTCATCGACTCCAAATCAGGATAATCCGCTAATGGATGTTGCTGATGTACGCGGTATTCCACTTATCGGAATAGACGTTTGGGAACATGCTTACTATCTTAAATATCAAAACAAGCGTCCTGATTATCTTGACGCAATTTGGAATCTAATTGACTGGAAAAAAGTAGAAGAAAATTTCGAAAATGCACAGAACAGTCATCTGTTCGAAAAAATGTAGTTTTTGATTACGAAATAGTTGTGGTGGTTTTCATTGCCGGTTTGCCTTTAGGTCAATCGGCATTTTTAAAACACATATTTTATACCCAATTTTACGCCATATCTATCTGGGATTTTAACTACAGATAGCTCTTTTTTATAAACAGACCGTAATCCGGGGTTATAATATGGCTCGAATCGTATTAAAAGATTATCTGAAATATGGTAATTAAAGCCTGCCGAGAGCCAAATAGAAGGTAAAAACTTATACAAATCAGCCTTATTGTGTGCGATAATTCTTCCTGTCTCTGAATTATAGTCGTAGGATTCATATTTTATTAAAATTCCTGCAATAAAACCGACCCCAATATCAATATTTAAGTTTTTAAATTCTGCAATTTTGAACTTAAAGATCAATGGTATTTCAGCGTATCTATAAATAAAATTTCTAGCAGCTATTGTATCTTTATTTAGAGTATCAATATTTGTTAAAAATGTAGTATCGTTATATGTTATTTCAGTTGTGTCAATATTATAATGTGGAATTGTATCTGTAATTGTAATAGTAACAGAGTCGTGTTCGATAGGGTCGAAATAAGTAGAATCATGAGTAAAATATTCATAATAGACTCCGGTAGTGTCATAATGGGTTTCATTATGAGGTGTAATTTGTGTGACAATTGAAGTATCTATGCTAATTGAAGTAAAATTAAACAGTGCATTTTGCTTCATTTCCGTTAAATAAAATCCTGTCGAAAATTTCCATCTATCAATTTCTAATTCAGCGTCAATACCAATACTGTAGTTTTGTTGTTTCGAAAGATTTATAATTGAGTTATTAAATTTTCGCCATACAGTAAAAAAAGAAGCTGCTGAAAACCCTGCCGAATAAGCTGTAATAATCGGCTCTTTCCAGATGGTATCGTATAATATTACTGTTTCGTGGATTATTACAGTATCATAAATATTATTTTGGATATGGACTTTAATAGTATCATCAGTTTGAGCAGAAATAAAGTAAAACAGAAATGTCAGTAATACAAAAAAACAGCATTTCTTAATTATTTCCGACTTCATTTATTCAAATTTAATTAACTTCAATATTACAAAATTTTATGCAAAAACAAAAGGACCGTATTAAAATACAGCCCTTTTACTAAATATTGCAGTAATGATTATTTAACAAATCTTATTGTTTCAAACTTAGAGTTACCGTTGATATGCATGAAATACATTCCCCCCTGATAATCTGATACATCTATAGTAAAATTGTTTAATCCACCGTAAATTTCATAAGTTTCTTTGCTAACAATTTGACCGCTAATGTTTAAGATACTAATTTCGATAATTTCATTGGTCTCGGTGAAGATTTCTAGATTTAAGATATCGGTAACAGGATTTGGATATACACTAATTTTGGTTGCCGAAATATTTTCGATAATGCTTGTAAGATCCTCACTTGTTACAATTATTTGGGAAGAATAAAAGCTTATCGATTTAAAATTCCCACAGTTTATATATAGGTTCAGCACATAAATCCCTTGAGTTGCAACATCATTTAAAGAATAAGTGACGGTAATAAAAGTAGAATTATTCTGGTCGTCAATAAGTTCCCAAACAGCTATAACAGAACTTCCTTGGATGTCGAATGAAATTACTTGTGCAGATACTACATTTGGAAAGCAATTATCAATCGTAACACTCAGGGTGCCATTTAATGTCCAATTTGTATCTTGGTCATAAGTGTAATACTGAACCGTTACACAAGCTTGAGTAATTTCACTATCTGCATCAGTTATTGTTACACAGTATGAATCACCGCCACAAGCATTTTCCACCGATGCATCAGTTTCGCCATTACTCCACAGATAACTATAAGGGGCTGTTCCACCAGATATATAAGCTTCTACGGTTGCAGTACAGTCGTCGAATGTCAAAAAGCTATAACCAAGATTTGCATAAAAACTATCGTTTGTTACAGAATCCACTACTGTGCCAATAACACAAAAGCTCCAAGTATTCGTGCAATTATCCATGTCAGCAACATGTACAGTATAAACGCCTGGATACAAACCTGAGAGATCTTCGGTAAACTGACCACCATCCCAAAAATATGAATATGGAGCTGTTCCATTTGAAACGGTAATATCTATTGATCCATCTGCAGTATTATCATCTGTAGCATTGATAATGTTATAGTTCACAATAAGGTTACAAAGTGGAGGGTCGCCAATCCAAATAGAGTCGCATATTGTGGCTGTACAACCCATTCCGGTAGCAGTAAGACAGATTGGATAAACGCCATCTTCAATAAATGTGTTAGTTATCGTCTGTCCGTAGTAAGTGTTGTTTTCGAGTACCCAAACATAATCTACCAAAGTTGGATCTGTAATTTGCTGTCCGTTAGAGAAGAAAGTACCAGTTGTAACTGCTGTGGTTCCAGATACTGTACTTGTAATAAACGCTTCACAATTTGTTTGGGCTCTTAAGCCTGTAACGATAAGTGAAATTGCCAGAATTGTAGTTAAAGTTTTCATAATTTTAAGTTTTATAAGTTAATATTTCTTTTGTCTGTCTTAATAACAATTAGTTTTTATAAGGTTGCTTACTAATTTTTATTTTTTTTACTTCAAGGTTTTGTTAAACCACTATTTCAAAATTTTATGCAAAAAAAAAGGCCATATAAAATACAGCCTTTTTACTAAATATTGCATTAATGATTATTTAACAAATCTTATTGTTTCAAACTTAGAGCTACCGTTGATATGCATGAAATACATTCCCCCCTGATAGTCTGATACATCTATCGTAAAATTGTTTAATCCACCGTAAATTTCATAAGTTTCTTTGCTAACAATTTGACCGCTAATGTTTAAGATACTAATTTCGATAATTTCATTAGTCTCAGTGAAGAGCTCTAGATTTAAGATATCGGAAACAGGATTTGGATATAAATTAAGACCGGTTTTTGATTTTATATCGTCTATGTCTGTGATATCTTCACTTGTAACAAGTATTTGATCTGTATAAACTGAAAGAGATTTATAACCAGTACAGTTTACATATAGATTAAGAATATAAACCCCCTCGGAAATAATGCTGTTCAGAGTATATGTCACAGTCATATATGTAATAGCATTTTGATCATCTGTAAATGCCCAAACGACAATAATATATTCTCCTTGAATTTCGTATGAAATAACTTCGGCAAATACTAAGTTTTCAAAGCATTCATTTATTACAACACCAAGTGTATCGTTTACGTCCCAGATTGTATCCTGACCGTAATTATAATATTGAATATAAACGCAGGCAGAAGCTGTTTGAGCCTCACTGTCAGTTACTGTAATGCAATAATATTCATTTCCGCAAACATTGGTTAAACTTGCGGCAGAAGATTGATTGCTCCAAGAATATGAATATGGAGGTGTGCCACCGTAAACTTCGGGGTAAACGGTTGCTGAACAATCAAGATTTGTTTCGAAATAATAAAATAGATTTACGTAGAGATCATTGAAGACCGTATCGTTTGGATTTGTAGTGGTATCGGTATTATTTTCGGTTCCAACATAGAAACTCCAGGTAAGGCTACAATTTTCATTGTCGTTTATTGCTACGGTATATACTCCCGGTAATAATCCGGTGATATCTTCTGTAGTCTGTTGATTGTCCCAGTAAAATGAATATGGAAGAGCCCCTCCGGTAACAGTAATATCAATAGCTCCATCGGCAGTATTAGCATTTGTGCAATGAGTAATGTCGTAGGTCAATGTCATATCGCATGGATTGGTACTGTTTCCGATATAAATACTATCACAAGTTGATGCAGTACAATTAGGACCAGTAGCTGTTAGACATATAACATATACCCCATTTTGAGTAAAAGTGTAAGTAATTGTTTGCCCGTTTAGAGTAATACCATTTAGTTGCCATACATAATCAACAAGTGCAGGTTCGGTTATAAGCTGACCATTCTCATAATATGAACCGGTGAAGACAACGGTATTTTGAGTTGAACTATTAGTAATAACGGCTTCGCATTCTGTTTGTGCTACAAGGATATGTGCCGTTAAAAAAATTGCAAGTAAAGTAATTAGTGTTTTCATAATTTTTGGTTTTAGTTAATAATTAAGTTCTTTTGTTTTTACAACAATTAATTTTTCAATGCTTACATATTATTTTTTATCTTTTTTCTTTTTTACTTCCACGGTTTTATGTACTTCTGTTTTAATAGTATCGGTTATTACTATTTTTTCAGCATTAATTATAGTATCAAAAATAACACTTTTTTCAATAGGTTCGGAATTTCCACTGTCATTTATTTCATTTTCATGGATAAATATCTCATTTTCAGATACATTCTCTGGTGATATTGAAGCATCTTCCCCTGTGTCGTTTTTAACAATAACAGATTTTGAATTGTCAACAGAAGTTTCATTTGTTTGAGATATAGATTTTTCTGTATCTAATAAAAATGTGCAAGTATCTTCTTTTGTGTTGATATTATTTTCGAGGTTTTCAGATTTGATTGTAATCTTAGAGCTATTGTTATCAGAAGGACTTGTACTATAAATTATTGTTGCAGAAGTACCTAATATAATAGCAGTAAGATAAAAAATGTTAAAAGTACCCGGATTGAATTTAAAAAAGTTAAAATATCTGAGTTTGGCAGAAAGCTTTGCTCTTATTTTCGGAGAGGGAGCTGAAGAAAAATCTTCAAAACTGTCTCTCAACAGATCGTCTATATTATTTATATTCTTGCTCATAGCTATTTGTGTTTTTTAATATTAATTCGTTTGCTTTATCAAGTAATGTTTTTCTGGCTCTCGAAAGTTGTGATTTTGAAGTGCCAATGCTGATGTTTAATTGTTCAGCAATTTCTTTATGCGAAAAACCATCAATAACATACATGTTAAGTACCATCTGATAACCTTCAGGTAAGTTTTTGATGAGTTTAAGAATTTCTTCTGGTCCAATGTTTGCTTCAATCAACCGGTTTTCGGTTTTATCTTGATTGTAATCTTGGTCGTCTTCTTCAAAATCTACATTTTCGTTAAGTTGATAGAAATCGTGCTGTTTTTTTTTCTTCAAAAAATTGATAGCCTGATTAACCATAATTCTTTTCATCCAAGCTTTAAAAGAACCTGTTTCGACATAGTTTCGGATATTATCAAGAATTTTTATAAACCCTTCCTGCAGCAAATCATCAGCATCTGCTTCATTTCTGACATACCTCATACAAACCCCCCTCAGCATTGGTGCATATTTATCAAACAAAGCCATCTGGTATTTATGCTTGTTATTGCAGCATCCTTTTATTATGTCATTAT
>JAQVEY010000077.1 GCA_028697515.1 Bacteroidales bacterium
ATCTGGAGGTACTGTCACTTCTGAAGACATAGCAAAAATGCCTGGACGTTCGGCAGCTGCAGTTGCCACTACTGTCGGTGGTGTTTATTCCGAAGACGGCGAAGTAGGTAGTATTAGAGGAGCTCGTTCAGAAGCTACCGTCTATTATGTTGACGGAGTTAAAGTAAGAGGAAGTTCTTCTGTGCCAAAATCAGCTATTGAACAAGTTACCGTTATTACCGGTGGTCTTCCAGCAGAATATGGAGATGCTACTGGTGGTGTTATTAGTGTAACAACTAAAGGTCCGACTTCACAATATTTTGGTGGAGCAGAAATTGTAACTTCTCAATTTCTCGATCCTTACGGTTATAATCTCGGTGGATTAATGATTTCAGGACCTATATGGTCAGTTGATGAAAAAGGAAGCACTCGTAAAAGAACTGTTGCAGGTTTTCTATTATCTGCTGAAGCAAATTTTGTCAAAGACGGTAGCCCATCAGCTGTTGGTGAATGGAGAGCTAATGATGATATTATTGCAGCAATTAGAGAGAATCCTTTAAGATTAATTCAGACTGAAAGTGGTGCGATTATTTATCAAAATGCTCTATATCTACAGGAAGAAGAGTTCAAGAATTATAAATACAGACAGAATGCTGAAAGTAAAGGTGTTAATGTAGCCGGAAAAATTGACGTTTCTCCAGTCAGAGATTTAAATCTTACTTTTGGCGGAACTATTGATTATGACAATTCGAGATTGTATAATTATCGTAATCAATTATTTAACTCAGAAAACAATGGAACACAATTATATAATAACTGGAGAATATATGGTCGTTTGACACAGAAATTCAGAGATAATAGTGATGAAGAGAAGGTTGCCATTATAAAAAATCCTTATTACTCTATTCAGGTAGATTACTCAAAAACTTATGTAAAGCAATTTGATGATAAATTCCAGGATAACTTCTTTGAATATGGTTATGTTGGTAAATTTAATACTGCCCCTGAGAAATTTTATATGTGGGGAGTAGATACAGCTACAGGTTACGAAGGTTGGTTACAAGAAACTTATTTTTATCGTATAACAGATTATGAAGCAGGCACACTTAATCCTGATTTGTCAAGATATACAGAACAGTATTTTGATTATTTTGCTGATGATTATTATAAAGATGTAAATTCTTTAATGTCTAGCGGTGGATTACTAAATGGTATGAGTGCGCCAGGTATTTACCCAGGTATTGGACAAGATCCATATGGCTGGACCAGTCCAGGAAATCCATACACTAGTTATGTAATTAGCGATGCAACCCAATTCAGAGTATCTGCTGCTGGATCTGCAGATATTAAAAGCCACGAAATTAGCATAGGTTTTGAATTTGAACAAAGAAGCGACTCTTATTATGGACTCGCACCATTTGGCTTATGGACATTAGCTCGTGGGTTGACTAATAATCATATTCTTGAAAAAGATATTAATAGTCCAATTGTTTACCGTGATGCTAATGGTATTTTTATGGATACTATAGATTATCCAAGATTATATAATGCAGAAGGTCAGGCTATGTTTGATAAGAGTTTTAGGGACGCTCTGGGATTACCGGTAGATGACCTTACATGGATAGATGTTGATTCTTATGATCCTTCAACATTTGATATTAGTTGGTTTAGTGCAGATGAGCTGTTCAATCAGGGAAGTTCTTATGTCTCATATTATGGTTTTGATTATGCAGGTAATAAATTAACTTATAAGCCTACTTTTGATGACTTCTTTAATAAAACTGACGATAATGGATATAAATTAAGACCAATAGCTCCATTTGAACCTAATTATGTTGCAGGTTACATTCAGGATAAATTTGCTTTTAAAGATCTTATATTTAATATAGGTGTACGTATTGATAGGTACGATGCTAACCAAATGGTATTGAAAGATCAGTTCCTATTGCATGAGGCTTATACTGTTGGCGATAGTGATGAGGCCGGATTAATTGCTAGTGTTACTCATCCTGAGAATATTCCTGATAATGCGGTTGTATATGTTAATGATATGAACAACCCAACCGCAATTAATGGTTATCGTGTTGGAAATGTTTGGTATAATGCTAGAGGAACTGAGGTGGAAAATCCTGCATCTATAGCCTCGGCTAACGGAATTGCACCATATCTGCTTGATCCGGATGCAGAATTAAACACTTCGGCTTTTGAGGATTATAAACCGCAAATAGTTGTTATGCCTCGTGTTTCATTTTCATTCCCGATATCTGATGAAGCTTTGTTTTTTGCACATTATGATATTTTATCAAAAAGACCTTCATATTCAAATCGTTTAAATCCGATTGAATATTTATATATTCGTCAATTAAACAATGACCTAATTAATAATCCAAATTTAAAAACAGAAAAAACTATAGATTATGAATTAGGATTTCAGCAGAAATTAGGAAATACTTCATCCTTAAAATTATCAGCGTTTTATCGTGAAATGCGTGATATGCAGCAGGCAATAGCTGTTAACGGAGCTTATCCTGTTAATTATTTTACTTATGGAAATATTGACTTTGGTACAGTAAAAGGCTTTGGTGTAACTTATGATTTGCGTAGGACAGGTAATGTAACTTTAAGAGCATCATATACTTTGCAGTTTGCAAACGGTACTGGTTCTAGTTTTGAATCTGGTGCTGCTATTGTAAAGTCAAATAAACCTAACCTGAGAACAACTTTACCTTTAGATTTTGATCAACGTAATAATCTTGCTATTACTTTTGATTATCGATATGGCGGTAAGGTATCTGGTTTACCCTATAACGGACCTAAAATTGCAGGGAAGAGTATTTTTGCTAATACTGGTGTGAATTTCGTAGTAAATAGTGGTTCGGGTTCACCTTATACCAAGAGAAATAAACCTGTAAATGGAAATGTAATAGGTTCAATAAACGGGTCAAGGAAACCATGGAGAACAACTATTAATATGCGAGCAGATAGGGATATTAAACTAAAACTTGCAGACAAGAAAGAAGACGGTACAAAGGAAAAATATGCATATATGAATGTATATCTCGAAGTGTCTAATCTTTTAAATACAAGGAATGTTATTGATGTTTACTCATATACCGGTAATGCAAATGATGACGGGTATTTGAATTTTGCAGATTATCAGACTCAGATTTCGACATTAAATGATGAGGAAGCATATAGAAATTATTATGCAATGTATATAAATTCACCTGATAATTATAGTTTGCCAAGAACTATTAGATTGGGTGTGCAGTTTAGTTTTTAATTTTAAGTATTGAATATAAAATACAGTATATGAAAAATTTTAAGAGAATTATAGTTTTTACAGTTCTTTTATCTGTATCAAATATTATTTTGGCAGACAAATGGAAGGGGGAAGTTAATCCTGCTCCTACAACCAGAGCGACAGCAGGTTGTGACCCGGCAAGAACTTCGACAGAATTAGGTATTAATAATGTTAGATCTCTGATTCATACCGGAGGTGATATGTGGTGGGATTTGCAAGGGAAAGCATATTATATTGTTCCTGCTGATGGTGATGCAAGTGCTTTGTTTGCAGGTGCTATTTGGGTTGGTGGTAAGGACGTTAATGGACAGCTAAAAATTGCTGCACAGCGTTTTAGACAGGATGGATATGATTATTGGCCCGGACCACTAACAATAGAAGGATTTGCTTATGTTAGCCCTGAAATCTGTCGTGAATATGACAAGCATTTTGCAATAAGTAAAGCTATGGTTAAAGAATTTAGGGAATGGTGGAAATGTACTCAGGATCCAGAAAATTGCAATGTTGAGGAAGAGTTTCCCGGTTACCAGATACCCGAAATTATAATGGATTGGCCTGCTCACGGACCTGCAGGTGGATATGCTTACGATCTTGCTCCTTGGTGGGATGTAGATGGTAATGGATATTATGATCCTCTTCAAGGAGATTTTCCATATTACGAATTCCCTAATGAGGGTATTACAAATGACCCAGACTGCAGACGTCCAAGAGGACAAGCAAGCAGATTGTTTGGTGATTACACTTTATGGTGGGTTTATAATGATAAAGGTAATATTCACACCGAATCAGGAGGTGCTGCCATTGGTATGGAATTCAGAGCACAAGCATTTGCATTTACAACAAATGATGAGTTAAATGATATGACCTTTGGAAATTATAATATTATAAATAGATCTACTTATATTTTGACTGATACATATTTTGGCGTTTGGACAGATGCTGATTTGGGTTACGCTCGAGATGATTACACAGGTTGCGATGTTCAAAGAGGTTTAGGATATATGTATAATGGTGATGATTTTGATGAATCATCGGGTGGTATTATTGGTTATGGAGAACAACCTCCTGCAATTGGAATTGATTTCTTCGAGGGACCTTACCAAGATCCTGACGGTCTTGATAACCCAACCTCATATGATACTGTTAATGGTGTTAAGGTTTTAAATTGTTCAAGAGGTGATATTCTGAATGGAAATATCAATGGCCTTAATTTTGAAGATGGCGAGAAGGATAATGAAAGATGGGGAATGAGAAGATTCTTATATAATAATAATCGTGCCGGTAACCCTGCCACTTTTGATCCTAAAACAGCTATTGAACATTATAATTATTTAACTGGATTATGGCTTGATGGTACTCCTCTGTGTTATGGAGGAACAGGTCATTATCAAGGTGGTGGAGATATTAGTACGCCAACAGATTTTATGTTTCCAGGCAAACCTACAACTGACCCATGCGGATGGGGACAAGGTGGAATACCTATGCCTGACTGGTCTGAAGAAACTGAGGAAAATCCTGCTGAAGATAGGCGTTTTGTACAATCTGCAGGACCGTTTACTCTAACTCCAGGACAAGTAAATGATATTACTGTTGGAGCAGTATATGCACGTGCCCCTTCGGGTGGTCCTTGGGCATCTGTTGAGGCTGTGCGAAAAGCAGATGATAAGGCACAGATTTTATTCGAAAATTGTTTCCGCGTACTTGATGGTCCGGATGCACCTGAATTGAAAATTATTGAAATGGATAAGAGATTAATTTTCCACATTTATAATAAATCTGGAAGTAATAATTATTTGGAAGAATATATTGAAAAAGATCCTTCAATAATATGTTCACCAGATATTGATCCATGCGATGAATATTATAGATTCCAAGGATATCAGGTATTTCAGTATAAAAATGGATCTGTAAGCATTTCAGACAGATATAATAATTCATTAGTCAGACAGGTATTCCAATGCGATATTAAAGATGATATTGCTCAAATAGTGAATTATACATGGTCGGATGAACTTATGGCTAATGTTCCTGTAGAAGAAGTTAATGGTCTTAATACTGGAATTGTTCATACTTTTGTTTTACAAGATGATGAATTTGCATCAGGGGATTCAAGATTAATAAACAACAGAGAATATTATTATACTGTGATTGCTTACGGTTATAATAACAGTTTGTTGTATAATCAATCAATTCAGGAAACCTTTAATGGACAAAAGAAGCCATATTTAGCAGGTCGTAATAATATTAAGAGATACGTTGCTATTCCACACATTAACGATGCAGATTCAGATGGCACTGTAATGCAGTGTGATTATGGAGATGGTTTACAGGTAACTATGTATGAAGGACATGGAAATGCTAATAATATTATTGAACTTTCAGACGAAACTGTTGAAGAAATTATGTCTGGATATCCATGGAAAGCTTCAAAAAGAGTTTATAAGAACGGAATGGGACCAATTAATGTTAAAATTATTGACCCACTCAATGTTCCTGATGATGTTTATACTTTAAAATTTGCTGACACTGCTAAGATTAATTCATTTGGAGTAATTGGAACTTCTTATTCTGAATTGACAAATAGTAATTTCACTCCTTTCTATTATACTATATATTTCTCTGACGGTGGTTCTGTAGATAGTGAGGTTGCAGTACAATATGGTGCAGGAAATGAACAATTGTTTATGGATTTAGGACTATCTGTAACAATTTCACAAGAAGACTATGCAGGAGCAAAAGGAAGAAATGAATTTCAGAATGGATTCCTTACTGCAAGTTACGAATTTGCTGATGAAACAAAACCTTGGTTATGGTTTTTACCTGATGGCGATAATCAGGATGCTATGAACTGGATTAGAGTTGGTACATATTCAAGTAATGAAATAGGAGAGTGCCCGGATAAGAGATGGGACGATTTAATCGGTTGGGATCCAAAACAGTATTTTGAAAAGATACTTGGCGGTACATGGGCACCATTTAGGTTTACTTATAGTGGTCAATATGGTATTTCTCTCGGCGGTGCAAGGAACTTCCAGAATATCACCAAATATGAACCTTTGTCAAGTATAGACCTTGTTATTACAAGTGATAAATCGAAATGGACAAGATCATGTGTTGTTGAATTATGTGAAAATGAATGGACTACTGACGATTGTGGACTACCAAAAGAGGTTACTCCTTGGATAAATTATTTAAGTCGTGGTAATGCAAAGAAATTCGCATTAAGAAAAGATCCTTCAGTTGATAAAGAAGGTAATGTTGTTGCCGGTGATACTACTCATGGTTTAAGTTGGTTCCCGGGTTATGCAATAGATATGCGTACAGGAGAAAGACTTAATATCGTTTTTGGTGAAGATTCATGGTTGATAGGAGATAATGGTACAGATATGATGTGGAATCCATCATCAAATATTTACTCTAGTACAGGTCCTGTTTTTGGTGGTAAACACTATATTTATATAATGGGTAATAATCAAAATTTCCCAAATGCAGTTTTCAATGCCCCGGCATATGATTCTTGCAAATGGATTTATGATAACTTACTTTTGTATGAAGAAACGGGAGTGGCTACAACTAGTCTTAACAGAGCTTGGGCAGGTGCAATGTGGTGTGCAATACCTCTACAAAATCCTGATTTCGATTTTCTTGCAACAGATGTCCATATTAAAATTAGGGTTGCAACACCATATCATAAAGCTATGGAAGAATTTGCAGTCGAAGATCCCGAAAATGATAATTTCCCATACTTTGAGTTTACAACAGCTGACGTAAAAACGATAAAGTCTCACAATGAAACAGCAGTTAGTGCTTTGGATCTTATCAGAGTTGTGCCAAATCCATATTATGGGAATTCATATTATGAGCACAATCAGTTGGATAATTATGTGAGAATAACTAATCTACCACAAACATGTGTGATTTCAATTTACAACGCTAGTGGAGCTTTGGTTAGAAAATTCAATAAAGACAATGATAATCCATTTGTAGAGTGGGATTTAAAGAATTCATACGGTATTTCAATAGCCAGTGGAGTTTATATCGTTCATATTGATGCTCCGGGAATAGGAGAGAAGGTGGTAAAATGGTTTGGAGCATTAAGACCGGTAGATTTAAATAATTTCTAAAATTTTGTAATATAAATATACAGCAATATGAAAAATTTATATTTGATTTCAACGATACTCATAGCTTTTTTAGCAGGAATATTTTCGACAGACCTACAGGCGGGAAATGAGCAACGTGTTGGTTCAAACGGGGCATCTGAATTGCAGATAAATCCATGGGCTCGTAGCACAGGATGGGGAGATGCTAACGTATCATGTGTAGTAGGTGTGGAAGCTATGTATCAGAATATAGCCGGTATGGCGATGACTCCTAAATCTGAATTTATGTTTACAAATTCTCAATGGTTAGGTGGTTCTGGCATAGTTATTAACAGTGGTGGATTTGCTACTAAAGTTGGTGAGACAGGAGTTCTTGGAGTAAGTGTAATGAATATTAATTTCGGAGAAATTGATATTACCACAGATGCTTTGCCCGAAGGTGGTATAGGAACGTTTAAACCATCATACTCGATTATTGGTCTTGGTTATGCTCGTGAGTTTTCAAACAGTATTTTTGGTGGTATTTCTGTAAAAATGCTCAATGAAAACATATTTAATGCAAAAACATCGGGTTTTGCAATAGATGCAGGTATTCAATATGTTACTGGTGTTGGAAAAGATAAAGCAGGGAACCGAAATAGGGATAATTTGAGATTTGGTATTACAATGAAAAACGTAGGTTCAACAATGAAATATACTGGTGATGGCTTGTCCTTTGTGGGCTTTTCAAGTAATGGAACCAGCATGACTATTGAGCATAGAGGTCAGGAATTTGAAATGCCGTCATTAATAAAAATTGGGTTTTCCTACGCTTTCAAACTTGCACCTAAAGTTGACGCAGTTTCAGAAACTGTTACATCTGATCATAATTTGATTATAGCCGCTAACTTTACTGCTAACTCATTTACCAAAGACCAAATACATTTTGGTATGGAGTATGGTTTTAAAGAAATATTCTTTTTAAGAGGAGGTTATATTTATGAAAAGGACATTATTGGCAAAAATGTTGATGCACGTTCG
This sequence comes from Bacteroidales bacterium, assembly GCA_028697515.1. Lineage (GTDB taxonomy): Bacteria > Bacteroidota > Bacteroidia > Bacteroidales > ML635J-15 > Bact-19. The sequence goes on from JAQVEY010000077.1 coordinate 8,407, forward strand.
ACAGCTTTTACTGGACCAGCTGCAGGTATGAGTTTGCAAGTTCCGGTAAATAAAGAAAATAAATCCATTATGGCAATAGATTATTCATATAGATTTACTAATCCTTTCAGAGGAGTTCATACTTTTGGTGTTAGAATAACTTTAGGAGACAAATCTTAGAATATAACTTAAGACTAAGAAAATATTTTAATAAAAAGAAAGCCTAATTTTAGGCT
>JAQVEY010000078.1 GCA_028697515.1 Bacteroidales bacterium
TTTATAAAAAATTGAGGGCATTTTCAAAAAATAAATATTTAATTAATCCTTAATATTTGGCAATTCAAGTCCATAGCCTTTTTTCTTATCAACCATTTTTAATACAAAACCAAGGATTAGTGCAGCTACACCAAGTAAAGCTAACATTAGAAGAGGATTTGTATAATTATAAGAAACAGCAGCAACTTCAGGAGTCATAGTTTTATCAGCCAAAGCTTGCGAGATATCGGGGTTCGAAGCATTTAATATCTTGCCTATAAGCAATGGGAAGAGCCACAAACCGATGTTTTGAATCAAGAAAATTAGAGCATAAGCCGAACCTATTACTTTATTGTCAACTAATTTAGGTACACTTGGCCACAATGAAGCAGGCACAAGAGAGAAAGATGAGCCTAGTATTAAAATTGTTAAAAACGCAACAATAATTCCACCTATTCCATTTCCTGCAAATAGAGGCAATATAAATGCGAAGGTCAAATGGCAAACAATAAGTAGAATTGATCCTATCATTAACATTGTAGCCGCTTTACCTTTTTTATCGACATATTTTCCAAGGATTGGGGTAATTCCTACTGCTAGCAATGGGAATACTGCAAATATTGATTCTGCCGATTGACGTTTGTAGGCCATATAACAAAATACCAGTAACGAAATTACAGAAATTACCAATAATATGACTTGTTTGCTTCTTTTGGTAAAATTACTCATAAATGCAGTTGCTGCAACAACAAGCATAACAGCATACTGAACATAAGTAACAGAATTTGATCCCCAGAAAGTATCTGCAGAGACCTCAGTAAAGGTCAGATTACACTGCAACATATTAACGGCATATTTCTGAAATGGGAAAATAGCTGAATAATAAAGAACACAAAGCAAAGCAACAAGCCAGAAACCTGTACTTTTCATAATTTTTCCAATATCACGAATTCTGAATGGATCATCTTTTTCCTCAGCTTCACCTGTTTGTGCGTCAAGCTTTTTATCCATAAAGAAATATACGATAAACATTATAAGTGCAATCATTAAAAGAATAACTCCAAATGCAACAGAACGAGAAACGTCCACAGAACCGAAAGATCTAGCAATTACGGGTGAGAAAATCATACAAGTAGCAACTCCCAGACGAGCTAATGCCATTTCAGAACCCATTGCTAATGCCATTTCTTTACCTTTAAACCATTTAACAATACCTCTTGAAACTGTAATACCTGCCATTTCTACACCACAACCAAATACCATAAACCCAACTGAAGCTAATTTTGCGGAAGCGGGCATACCTCTATAAAATGGAGATACCCCAATTTCATCAAACAATGGTATATAGTTCAGATTATTGTTGAACCATGTTTCCAAACCTGAACCCATGAAGGCTTCTGTTACGGCATACCAGTTAATAGCTGCTCCGGTAAGCATTACAAGACCGGACAAAATAGCTGTAAATCTTACTCCCATTTTATCCAGGATTATACCTGCAAAGATTAGAAATAGAATAAATACGTTTAAAAATGTCTCTGAGCCTGCATAAGTACCAAAAGCAGTTGAGTCCCAACCCCTGGTTGATTCCAATAAATCTTTTACAGGCGACAGTATATCCATAAAGATATACGAACAAAACATAGCAAATGCTAACAATACCAAAGCTGTCCATCTTATTGAAGGGACATCTCTCATCAATTTTTGAATTTTTTCAGTCATAAGGAGAATTTTTATATTAATGAATGCAAATGTAAAACTATTTTAACATAATTATATTTAATATGCATTTTTTTATCTTTTTTTCTTAATTAATAACACTATTGTACGATAGCACTTTTTTTATCTAAATCTCGGCAAGCTACAATGGACTAATGCAAAACCGCAAACCTAAAAATATAACCACATTGCAAAGAATTCTTTTGCCCTCATAAAAAATTGACTATGTATCTAACTATTTTGTAACAATATTTAAGGACAGTTTAAAGGTATTTTTTACTCAGTTAAAACAGATTTCTCAGTTTTTATTTATCAATTTTGTGGTTATAAGTGTATCATCTACATAAATATTTAATAAATACATTCCTATAGAAAACCCTTCTATATTCAAGCTATTATCATTAGAAAGCTTATGTTTTGGAATTAACACTTTACCTGAAATTGATGTAAAATCTAGATAAATTTCAGAATTATTATTATTATTACCTATTACTATATGAATTAAAGAAGTTGCCGGATTTGGATATACATTTATCTGATTACTCATTTCGGTTTGATTTAATACATCAGAAATAATTGTCAAATGTAAAACAACGACACTATCGCATCCGTTTATTGCTGTATAAGTCTCTGTATAATCGCCACTTTCGGTGTACAGCATTTCATTCCATGTATATGACTCTTCTGTAATTGAAAACTCTGTATTAAAAGTTTCGTTTACACTTAAATTGAGATGTACAATACTATCGCATCCGAACTGTGAATTTAAAGTTTGAGTATATTCTCCTGCAGTAGAAAATTCATCTTCACCGAACTCAAAAACTTCCCCTTCGCAAATTGAATCGATGATAAATTGTTCGTAATGAGGATGTACTGTAAAAACAAAATCCTCGCTCATTACCATACATTCATTACTTGGGCTCTCGCAGCTAATAATTACTTCTCCTGCCATTAAAGCGGAAATCAAAACCTCATTATCAGGGGCAGTTTGTTCTATTATTGCTATTTCGCTATCAGAAACATACCAGGTAGCTTCTACATCTGAGGTTAAAGTTATGTTCCCACCATTACAAACAAAATTATCGCCACTAATCACAGGTGTGTATGCGTTAGTCACAGTAATTGTTTGATTTACTAAAGCTCCCGGACATCCATCTGGATTATAAGTACAAAGCGATTGAACATCAAATGAAATTGAAGGGTTTTCAGTATCGTAAGGCGGTATTGTTCCTGTTAAAGTCAAAGTATTTGCATTTTCATCAATTATTGGCACTACCCACAAAGGTAATAATGCCATATTAACAGAGTCGTCATACTCGCCAATATTATAAACCAAATTTAATTCTTCACTTGGACAATATTCTGTATCTCCACTTGCGAATGCAATTGTATTTTCATCACAAATTGTAATTGTAATTGCCTCGACAAATAGTGTTGTTGGATTATCGCAACTACCTGCAGCATAGTCGTCATGCGATTCAGTATCGCATCCTTCGGCACCATTTGCAGTAAAACTTGTCCATGTTGATGAGCCGGAGTTGGTACAAGATTGTATTTCTGCATTAAACTGATAAACTCCTGGCACATCAAAAACCATAGACAAGGCAACAGGTCTGTTACGACTTACACAATAGTTATCAAAAATACCTAAAGTGAAAGCCATATAAGATGTAAATAAAGGCTTTACAGATAAATAACCGGTTCCATCTTCAATACTTTGAGTTATATAATTATCTCCCTGACTTCTTACGGTGTATTCAATACTACCGTATGTACCAACACTTTCGATTGGATTATTAAAATCATCTTTGTAAATTTCATAATATATTGCACATAATTGATCAATAAGACCATACGAATACACTCTTGCTGTACAAGCAATCTCTGATCCAGAATAATAATAATTATCTATTTCGGTGTATTCGACTTCGGGTATTTGGGCATTAGAAACACTCACAAATCCCCAAGTTAGAATTGTTAAAATAATTAAATGTTTTGTAAAATTTTTCATAGGTTTAGCTCTTTATAAATTTATATTTTAACGTTTTGCTATTTGTTTGAACATTCACGAAATAAATACCATTTTCAAGTATTGATATGTCATAAATAATCTGATCTCTATTGTAATCACTCGACAAATTCAATATTCTTCCGTACACATCAGTTATTTGAATATTTTCAATTTCGCAATCTGAGTTTATTATATTAACAGTATTACTTGCAGGATTTGGAAATAACTGTATTTTTTTTATTAGTTCAGATTCTATTGAAGTCATTGATATATTAATATAGAATTCGCATTCTACAACATTTTCATTCGAGTCAGTAATTGTCCATTTAACTAATGTTGAACCACATAAAAACTCTGCATTTGCAAGACTCGACTCATTATTATAATCGTTAACTAATGTAGCTATTTCACAATTATCATCATAAGACAAAGGATCAAATTCTGTTCCGTTAACAATATATGTATTTTCTCCGTAAGGTAGTGTAATTGAATCTATAATTGGACATTCAACCGTAGGAGCTGTTGTATCAATTACGAAAAAGACAAAATCTATAGTTGTAAAATTTCCAGATTCGTCAGTTACAATAAAACTACAAATATTTTCTTCTCCAACACAAAAGGTGCCTGATGCAGGTGTTTGATTTATTTCCAACTGATTATATTCTGTACAATTATCGTAGATATTTAAAATCTCTGATAAATCTGGGAGTGTTGCAGTACAATCATCTTCAGCTACTAATTGAAACAATAAAGATTCGTATTCTATTGTTGGAGATATTGTATCTATCACTTCTATATAAAAACTAATTTCGTGATAGTTGTCAGACTCATCATAAGCCCTCAAAAAAATCTCATGCACACCACTATTCAAATCAGATCCGGGATATATAGATTGTGTATATATAAGATTTTCAGATAGAGTGATATCATCTGAAGCTATCATCAAATTTGTAAAAACTGGCATCTCTGCAATACAATTATTATTTGCATATATCACTGTATCTGCATGATTAGAACTAATAACCGGAGGATTCGAGTCAATAACAAGTGAATTTAAATAATCATTTAAATAAGGACTTAGATCTAATTCATGCAATTTCTGTTTTATTGTAATCACTTTAACCAACTTTTCATTACTAGCATAATATATAAGATTATCATTACTTGCAATTCCTTCAACCTGATGCAAGGAAGCTGAAAAACTAATCTTACGTTTATTCCCACTAAAAAAATCATTCCCTGAGAAATCGTACAATAAATAGAAAAACGGTTGCACGTAACTAGAATAACCACTTAAAACAACAAGTTTTTTAGACCTATTATAATAGGCTCCAGTAATCAAACCACTAACATCTAATTCTGCTTTAAAACTAGCAACATGTACTCCTGGGTATTTTGAAAGCGAATACAAAGCAGTCTTTTCAGACACCCATTGTTTTGTAAAAAGGAATATACTGTCTGTCGAAACAATAAAACTTTCACAATCAAAATCAGTCTCGTTTGCTTCGGTTGGGTTAAAATCTGTTTGATTAGAATAGGAAAAAAATATGGTATCTATTAACGGTGTTCCTGTGATTAGACTTTGTTTATCAATCCTTAAAATATATAAATTCGTTCTATTACCCGATACATTATTTCCAAAATCTCCAAGATAAATATAATTACTATCCTGTGAAATTTCTTCCTGATCAATATTTTCAGTACCGGTTAATTCGTACGATTCATAAGTATCTGGAGAATTAGGATTAAAAGAATACAAATTAATATCAGAATTATCGTTGTGTGTCCATAATTTATCATTCCAATAAATCAATCCAGAAGTCTCGACCATAACCTCAGGAAGTTCAACACTCGAAGATGCTGAAATCGATATATTGTCATAAGTACAGGAACCATCATTGATAATTGCCTCAGAATTATAATTAGTTGCAAGTGGATCTGGACAACCGGGAGTTTGCGAAAACATCATGCTAGTAAAAAGTAACAAAAAACAAAAAATATAGTCCTTCATAATAGATATTGCTTATTTATGAATATTAGGCGATAAAGATACATTGATTTTTTAAAATACAAAAACAAATATTCTGATGTTCTAATTGCACTTTTCTCATATCAAACTTATCTGATATTTAAAATTGATATAAATTTTTCAAAATTTGCATTTTTTTTCTTAATTTGATAAATTATAATATATTTGTAATTTAATTAGATATTTTAATATATATCAAAAAATTTTGTTTTAATTATTATGTTATATAGATTTTATAGTTTTATTTAAATTTTATTCAGATGAAAAAACATTTACTTCTTATCTTAATTACAGGAATATTGATTCCGTTGCAATTTGTTAATGCGCAAACTCAATCTACGGATTATTTCCTCCATGCTAACAATACTAATAATTCGATTACAAGAGCGAACTCACCATGGGTTGAATTTGTTGATCTTGAATCTACGTATTACACAAATGTTGATAATGCAGTTACCTGTTTAGTCTATTCTGACGGAGTTATAGACGAAATTTGTGGTATAGGTTATGAGATTTATAAAGACAATGTTTTAATAGAAGACATTTCAGATTATGGTATAGCTTATTTTACTGTGAGACAAGAAGGCGAAACCTACTATACTGGAGAAATAACTGAAGGTTCAGGAATGATTGAGGTTGTTATTGGTGAAGATACTATAGGAGCATTTACTCTTGGCGTTTTTGACAACTATTGTACAAATAGAAATAGACCAATTGAGTTTCATGCAAAAACTTTTGTTCCTGGGGAATACAAAGTTGTTTATTATATTTATTCATGTACAAATACTGGAAATGAAACTGGTACTAGTTTTACTGCAACAATGTGCGATGGTTTAGTTCACAATGATTTAGTCGCTGAAACATGCGAAGGTCCTGTTGTTCTTAGTTCTAGTGAATTCTTAATGAATGTTTTAGAAGGACCAACCCCTGAATTTGCTTATACCGAAATTGAATCAGAATACCCAATTTTAGAAGACATCAATGTTACTGCCACTTTAAATTCAAATGGCATCATAGATCAATTATGCGGGATTGGTTACGAATTGTATAAAGACGGCGTTTTAATCGAAAACCTTGCTGATTATGGCACTCTTTCTTATTCTGTTAGACAAGAAGATGAAACATATTACGAAGGCGAAATTACAACAGGTTCAGGTATGATTGAAGTAACTCTTGGCGAAGATCAAATTGGGGCTTTTACTCTTGGTATTTTTGACACATATTGCGTTAATAGGAATCGTCCAATTGACTTTACTGCTAACTTCTCTCAACCAGGCGTTTACAAAATGGTTTCTAATCTTTATGCCTGTACAAATGAAGGAACAGCTACCGGCACAAGCTTTATCGCTAATGGTTGTGATGGCTTAGAACATCAAGACTTAGTCGCTACAAGTTGTGAAAATCCAATTATGATAAATCAACAGGAAGTTGAAATGGAAGTGCTTGCTCCTGAAATTGTTTTCACAGGTCATTTACCTGAGTATTCTTTAAATACTGATTTTAATGTTACTGCAAATGTATATTCTAATGGTCTTATTGATCAACTTTGTGGTGTTGGATACGAAATTTACAAAGATGGCGATTTGATTGAAAACGTTGCTGATTATGGAACTTTGACTTACTCAGTTAGACAAGAAGGTGAAACTTATTACGAAGGCGAAATCACAACTGGTTCTGGAATGATTGAAGTTACTATTGCTGAAGATCAAATTGGGGCTTTTACATTAGGTATTTTTGACAACTATTGTGTTGACAGAAACAGACCTATTGAATTTACAGCTAATTTCTCTCAATCTGGTGTTTACGAAATGGTTTCAACTATTTACTCTTGCGCAAACGCAGGAACAGCAACTGGAACAAGCTATACTGCTATCAACTGTGATGGACTAAGCCACGATGATTATGTTGGTGAAACATGTGAAACACCTACTGCTCTAAGTCAAGAAACTATCGAAATCAATGTGCTTGCTCCTGAAATTGTTTATAGCGAGATATTACCGGAATATTTGCCAAATACTGATATAAATGTTACCGCAAATATATATTCCAATGGTCTCATTGATCAACTTTGCGGCGTTGGATACGAAATTTACAAAGATGGCAATCTGATTGAAAACATTGCTGATTACGGCACTATAAGTTATTCAGTTAGACAAGAAGGCGAAACGTATTATAATGGTGCAATCACTCAAGGTTCTGGAATGATTGAAGTTACTATTGGCGAAGATCAAATTGGGGCTTTTACATTAGGTATTTTTGACAACTATTGTGTTAACAGAAACAGACCTATTGAATTTACAGCTAATTTTTCTATCTCAGGAGCATATGAAATTGTTTCAAATATATATACTTGTTCAAATGTCGGTACTACAACAGGGACAAGTTACATTGCTACAAATTGTGATGGTCTTAGCCATGATGATTATGTTGCTGAAACTTGTGAGACACCAGTTGAAATACTTGAAAAATCTGTCACTTTAACCATATTAGGTGGAATTTCTATAAATCAGCAACCCATTTCACAAACAATTTGCGAATACGAATCTGCTAATCTTGAAGTTATAGCTGTAGCAAACAATGAAGAAACTCTTCTGTTTCAATGGTATGTTAACAACGGAATTCTCGAAAGTGAAACAAACAGTACATTAAATACTCAAATGCCTGGACAATACTTTTGTATATTGACAGCAGGAGAAGACGAACTGTCAACAGATACTGTTACTGTTACCGTTGTTGAAGTTAACCCTGTTTTAGAACCGGGAATAGTTGCCTGTAACGGTTCTACAATACAACTTAATCCTGGAGAATTTAGCTCTTACGAATGGCAAGATGCATCAGAAGAGCAAATACTTGAGGTAACAGAAGAAGG
>JAQVEY010000079.1 GCA_028697515.1 Bacteroidales bacterium
CGACACGAAGGTTCTCATGTAGTTTTTGGAAATACCGGCAATCATCCTTTATTTAAACAGGAAATTTCTACAATGATAGAAGCAAAAATTGCTGTTAATACCGAAAATATTGATGTTTTTCTAAAAGAAAATATGAACATCACACTTTATTTCAGTAACGGCATCAAAAAACACAGCCTGAAACTTAGCGACACCTTGACATATAACGGTAAAACAATTCGTAAGGAAGATTTTACAAATATCCGCACTTTGACAATGGAATTGTAGGGGATTATTTCTCTTAAAAAATCAGTATTATATTAGCTAATTATTCTGGTTTAAAAAATACTTAATTCCTATATTCACTCCAATAGAGGTAAAATCATATTCTCTTATTTCGAACCAAAAATCATCACAAGTATAGAAAGAATTGTAAATTAGTTGTGCGGGAATGTCTTCATCGTTATCTGCTGAGATCTGACTATTTTCGTCAACTGTAGTTCTATTTTCAGTAATGAACAGATTAATAGGAGTATAAACCAAGGGACGATAACTTACATTGCAATTTAACTCAAGATGTTCATTGATTTTATATCCCAGATTAAGACTAAGGGTGTATGAAATTATTGCTTTTTCAGGAACAGCATTATTAAAGTTGTTTTCCAATATTTCTTTGTCGGGATTAAATAAAAAAGTGGACTCATTAGTAATAGTTTGTCTATATGTATCATTGTAGCCGTTCATTATTGTTTTTCCATAAATTGCCATATCAATAGAATTAAAACTTATTCCTGATGCTACTCCAATAGTAATCCTACCAAAACTATATGATGCAAATATTTCAGGGTTAATATAAAAAATGTTATACCTAAAATCTAAAGAGTATGAGTTTTCCAATGTAATATATTGATCAAAGACTTGGAACCACATAAGATATGGCAAATCCGGAGAATTAATATCGTAAAATGTTTTAGATTCAAATCTTCCAATAATATTGTTTTTGTTTTTAAAATTAAGTGCGTTGCAATTTGTACCTGCCGAAAGCTGCACTCCTAAAAATCCGGTTTTATATCCCACAATTATTTCGTTAGTGATACCACTGCCGAGATGTGGTTTTATACTAATCATTTCTTTTGATGAATTATAATATAGCATAGGATGAATATACATACTTGATGTACTTTCGTCAATAGGTAGCGGATCGATCATTAAAACCCCATTACTATAATCTGCTAATGAAAAATCGTACCCTGTATTAAAACCTGCAAAAAACTGTGCTTGTGTTAATTGCGAAATTGTTAAAATACAAACTAATAATAATAATTTGATTTGTTTCATAAATTAGTTTTACAATTAATTCGACTCATTTCCTTTAGCCTCAAAGTTGAAATAATATTTTAACCCAACACTTATATCAAATGTCGTAAAATCAAAATATCGTGGTGTTTCTTGCCATAATTCTTCATATTCTTCGTCCATATCATAAGTTTCATTTAAATCATAAACAATTTCATCACTCACTTTAATTTGGTAGAGCAGACTTAACTTTTCCCGATATACAGAAGAAAACATCAATGGCATATAATCAATATTAAAACCTAGATTTAATCTGTCAGAAATATCATAAGAAACACCCATCCCCAATAGCCATGAAATTACAGGTTTATCTATTTTCAAAAGATAATTTGTTGAATTAATATAAGTTCCTGAACTGGAAGCACTATAAAAATCACCAGTAAAATCTACGATTTGAATAATTTTTACAAAATTGAAATGAAAACCGGATTTAATTAAAAAATGAAAATCTTTTTTTCCAGTGAGATAAGAAACCGACTGCGTAATACTCACTATATTATATTTTATGGAAGATTTCACCATATACTCAAAAGTCATAAACTCATCAAAATATGGAGAAAACAAACGTCCAACATAGGCTGTGTCATATAAAGTATTGATTATTGGGTTATCATAATAATTAAAGGAATTTGCATCATTTAAATAATTGAGATTTATTGCGTTAAAATTGCCGCCAAGGCTTAAATCAAAAATCAATGAATTACATTTATATCCCACAGAAATGCTATTGCGAAAGCCTTCTCCAAGAGGCAAATAGATTGAAGTATCCCTATTATAATATCTATATAGAATAAAAGGCGTTTCTTTCTGAAAAGCTTCCATCCTGTTAGCAGAAATGTCATAACCGGTGTTAAATCCTACATAGAATTGTGCCCGAAGTGTATTAAAGCTTAGGATTATCAATAATATTATTAGATACTTTTTCATGTTTTCTTTTACTGTTTTGTTATTTTTAATGTTTTTTCCTCACTGTCATTGATTAGTGCTTTTAACATATATGTCCCTGGAGACAGTGTACCCAGATCAAATTCAAACTCATTTAAGCCTGCAGTTAAATCGGCTTTTGCAAGCATCTCGATAAAAGTTCCGTTATAACCGAACAAGGAGAGAATTGCTTCTGATGATTTTGATAACTCAATATATACATCAATAAAATCTCTGTATGGATTAGGCGATGCCTCGAAAGTAAGAATTATACTGTTTTGGGATTCTTCAATAATATCAGGAAGTGCACTGTAATAATAACCCCACCAATTTATTGGATAGGTAATACAATCAGCAAAACCATCTCCTGTAGCAATAAATGATTTATCTCCAGTTTTAAATCCGTCACATAATATTATTTCATTACACGCAGTATATATTCCAGAGTTAGAATTTACAAATCCGTTTACTGATGAGTTTAAAACAAAATTCCCTGATGAATAATATGGTGGATTATTTACTGCACCTGCAAATTTTGCATCATTTTCAGCACTATTTCCATTAAATGTCGCAGTTAAATCACAGTCAACTATATCAACATCAATTTCTCCAACAGCTTTTTGGTAGTGATAACCAGCATACCCGTATACATCTACATGAAAAACATATCTACCATAAGGTAAATAGTCCCATGTAAGTGCTGTATAATAACAATAATCATGAGGGAAATGCCAAGGTGGATCAACAGATGAATAAGGTGATGTTCTAATTAGATTTGTATTAATATCTGATAATGGAGCACCAAATCTATATAAAAACATAACAGCAGAATTTGGATCGTAAATAGGTTGACATTGGTCGTAAGTGTTGATCGTATGATGCCAATAAAGCTCCAAAGCGCAAAAATACTTTCTCACAAGAACTCTGTTTATAGGGTTTCCCGGTTTGTAATGAGAGCAATAAATATTGATTGGGTCGAAACATGTAACATGTTGCCCTACAGGCACTTCTTTTTCTACAACATAAGGAAGACAGCCATTTTCTGATTCATAAACAGTCAATTTGACATAATAATTGCCTTCAATATTGTATGTATGTGTTACATCTACATTTGTGTTTAAACTGCACCAAATTGGATCGTCATTATACACAGGAGATGATGGTTCGCTTGCAAAATCCCAACTCCAGTAACAATTTTCACCACAATTATTTATAATAGGCTCAAAAAATATTTCTTCATTTGGATAAGGATATTCTGGGTAAAAATTAAAATCGGCAGTAAAATTACTACACGGATTTAGGTTAACAACATCAACATTACCACAATCGGTAATAAATAATGCTTCATCCTGTCCTGTTAACTTAACTTCTACAAACGGATAATATGTACCATAATATGAATAATGTCTTATTGATTCCAAGATTGTAGGATCTTCAACAGTCTGTGTTGAAGAAGTTGTCCCATCACCGTAATAAACAGTTATATCGTAAGAGTATCCTTCCGGAACATAATCAACGTAAACAATATATTTTATCTCAGCATCTCCGTTTAAGAAATAATCGCAACTTACAATATCATTTTCAGTGTCGTTGCCATCATGTACATAAATATAGTCTTGGTTTACAATAACGCATGATTGATTATTAGTTCCTGTAATTGTTAAATTTACATCAAATAGTCCTTCATTGTTGTATGTTACAACCGGATTTGCAAGATTGCTTGTAGATGGAGTGCCTCCTTCAAAAAACCATTGGTAATGCATAACTTCATCATTACAATTTGCTTCAAAAATCAGTTCGTTTTCTCCTTGGTTCGCAAGGTTGACCAAAGTGGATGGCAATACACTAATACCGCAACTAAAGTTTGCTTCAATATAAAATTTAAAATTGCCTTGATCTCCATTTGGTGTTGTTCCATCAAAATCTAATTGTTGGTTGCCACCGCCATGTGCAACAATAAACTCAGGATTAACGGTTACCATAATCTCGCCACTTTCAACATCATTGTATGCCCAATGATATTCTATTTTTCGTGACTTATTGGTGTTTCCTTCCTCCATAACCCAATAAACATCTGTAATAACAATACCTTCTGATGTAGTAAATGTTATAGCATCCTCAGCTCTGTGTGCATTGTCAACAATACACCAAGTGTCAATTGTAATTAAACCAGAAGTCCTATCAGACTGAATATATTCTTGATTATAAGGAGATAGTGATTCTATTGCCGGACATAGTCTTACAAAATTATTGGAACTGTATGTAAACTCGTCATAATGAAAAGGCATATTGGCATAGGCATCATGGGCTTCTCGATATATAGGTTTATGGGTTGTTGGGCATTTGATTGTTCCATTCATTCTTTCTAGGAGTTCTCTGTTGTTTTTTTTAATACGACCCCAATATTCTGTGGTATTACGATAGCCAAAACATATTCCTCCAGCACAAGCATCAACCCATCCATTTGTGTGACTGTGACAAGTAGAAAGAATTGAAATTGCATTTTGGGTCTGAAGACCTGAAGCTAAATAATCTTCTGCCCATTCAGCTGTAGCAATAGCAGACCAGCACTCCGAAGTATTCCAGGAATTGTTAAAATGTTGAAATGCAATTATATTAGGATCTCCTTCCCTCCATTGATTTATAGCATCTTGGGAATCCGAATAGATAGCAAGTATCCCAGATGGTGGTATATTCCCTGTATTATCAGGTGCTATGCCATCAAATCCATGCGACGCTATATATAAGAAACCAGCATTTGCTAAGCTCTTAAAATTTTCATAAGTACAGGTTCCAAAATCGTGATCATCATATGTCGGATCAGTAAAAACATTGTTGACATTGTATACATACCCTTGATCTTTTATTGCATCTCTAACGAAGACAATTTCGTCATCCAAAAAACCAGTAAAATTATTTTCCCAAGGGTTTGGACACCAAGCCATAATAGTAGCACTGTGTGGTGTAGAATGTAATTCAAGGGCTTTATTTACGTCCGTATTATTTAAACTTGAAACTTGCTCAAGAATTTTAATGATGACTGATTTATCCGTAAAACTCTCTATTATTTTTTTTGCTGAAGCTCGATTTACAACAATATTAGTTAGTGTGTCAATCTTGTTTTGTTGATTGGCACCTGAAAGTAAAATATTACAAAAATCTTTAATCTCTGTAGTTGATATTCTTGTTCTTATAAACTTAGTTTCTCTTTCATTTGAGGAGATAAATATTAACATTATGCCCTTCTTTAAATCAGAACAATATTCTTCGAAAGTGTCATTAGTGCGAGAAACTGCTTTGTTGACGTAAATAGACTCGCTATTTGGACCAAAGTTAAGGTTGTGATCTCGACCAAATGGGATCAAAGTATATATCCTTGACTCCTCATTTTTTGATGTCATTTGAAAAGTTCCAATTTGTACATCATAAGCTTTAAATGATTTAATATTTGGTAATGACCTATAAAATTCTGCAATGCTATCACATGCTACAGAATACTCATGTTTCTCGAGATAGTAAGAACAGATAACGTTTACCAATGGTTTATTATAGGTAGTATCTCTAACTTTAAAAATATCACCTAAAGGAGAGTTTTGGTCAAGTTGGTTAAAATTGGCAATAGGTTTTTGTTTAAAATCGAATGGGCTTACCGGTCGCTGATAGTCAAACACCAGATTGTTATTTATAAAAATCTGCATGCCTTCTCTTTTAACAATATAGGGTGGTTCGATATATTTCCCGTCAATAAAAACATGTCCTGTTTTAATTTCTTCACTTTCCATATTAAAATTACTAATACTGTCCACTTGTGAAAAAAGATTAAAACACGATGCCGTAATTACAAAAAATGCAAAAAATATTTTAATGTGTGCTTTCATAATATTGATAATTACAAATTTAACAATTATTTAATTACCTCTATTATTCTGTGTGTTTTCTTCAAGTTCACGTAGCCGTTTATCCTGCTCAATTATTATCAGCGTTAACTCTTCGACTTTTTGCAGTAGAACCTTATTCATTTCGCCTAAATCTACGCCATTTTCTATTACTTCGGCTTCGCTTGGCACTCCGGGTAAATGACGGTTGGTTTTTATAAACTTTTCCAGTTCCACTAAATCGGGTAATTTGTAGTTGTCGGCAAAAACGAAATCGCTCCATGACTCTGTTTTAACTCTAACTTCAAAAAAATGAGCTTTCCCTCTAACATCAAGCATAAATTCTGGATTTGGAGTTCCTATACCTACTCTTACATCGGTGCCGAGCACAAGCAATGGTGCTCCAGTTCGTGACCAAAACATCAGTGCATTACCTTTTTGTGGATCGTTTACGTGCGACCGAATCGTCCAGCTAGTTTGTTGCTGAGAAGGATTATAAAAACTAATATCTGAATATCCGTTACCTTCGGAATTAATAATAGGTTGCAAATATATTGCTTTTGAATTACCAACTATATGTAGTTTTGAATTTTGATTAGGATTTGTTGTTCCAATTCCCACAGTGCCAGAATTGTAGTAAATCTTATTACTAGTTTTACTCCAATAATTTATATTATTCAAAGCTACACTCCCACCATCATTACTTAATTGTAACGACTGATCTGTTAAACTTATCGTCTGATTGAATCCGCTTAAATCTACACTTGTATTATGATTTGCCAAACTTAATGTATTTTCATTTAATTCAAGTTTCAGTTCTTTCCATTGTCCGGTGCCTGTATTATCGCTTGTCAGGATGTAATTTTCTGCAGCACTTTGTCGTATTCGGATATTCCCATTAATATCAAATGTTGCGGTCGGATCTGTTGTTTTTATACCGACATTTCCTGTTTCTTTAACAACAAAAAAGTTGTTCTGTAAAGTTCCTATGGCAACATTTCCGTTCGATTCCATCTTAAATCGCAATGCTTTTTTTGTTATAAGGCTCAAACTACCTGCCTCTTGTAAATATATTACAGCATTGTTATTATAAGAACGAATTATCAGCCCGTCTGTTGCAGTACTGCCACTGTTTTTATTTGTAAGTAAAAATGACGATTCGGAAGTTAATCGAGTTCCTCGTGTTGTTGGCTGTTCACTCGAAACTTCATCTGCGGGCATCATAGAATATTTTGGATTGTGAATATGTAATTGCTTTTGCGGGTATGATATCCCAATACCAACTTTACCGGTACTATAATATAAGTTGTTATTTAACTTTGTCCAATAATTTAGCGATTCTATTGTAGGCGTCCCTATTAAACTACTGTAATTACCATCAAATAAATCCGGCAGATTTATCAGATCGTTATAATCACCTGTATGTGCAACTTGTGCAAAATCCGGTATCCCTGAAAGAGAAGAATAGTTTCCATCAAAAAGAGTTGGCAAATTAGTCAATGAATTATAATCTCCATCAAAAAGTGTTGGCAAATTTGTTAAATCATTATAATTCCCCGAAAAATCGTCAGTAATATTTGTATCCCAATTTGTAAAATCTACACTGTTACCGTTCAAAATACTTAACTCTGTTCCGGCAAGCGACAAAGTTTGATTATCGGTATTATCATTATAAATACTTAAATCAATTGGATTTGCAGCTCCGTTTTGTGTTATAGTAAGAATATTGCCGTCAAGTTGTAAATCCTGGATTTCGTTGCTTGGATATGGATCTGCATCGTCAGGATTAGTAATATATCCAACATCATTATTAAAAGTACTTATTTCAGGTGCTGTTCCTTGTAAACTACTCCAATTACCGTCAAAAAGTGTGGGTAAATTTGTTAAATCGTTGTAATTACCCGAAAAGTCGTCAGTATTATCTGTATCCCAATTTGTAAAATCTACACTGTTACCGTTCAAAATACTTAATTCTGTTCCGACAAGGGACAAGGTCTGATTATCGGTATTATCCAGAAATGACAATAAACTAACAGTATTTCCGCCACTAATCTGTAAATCATTTCCCAACAAACTTAGCTGCTGGGAATCGGTATTATCAAGATAAGGACTTAAATCAACAGTATTGCCCTGATTTTGAATGCTTAAGGTATTGCCGGTCAAATCTAAATTTAATAGATTCCATGTGGCATTGCCATTAGCATCAGAAAAAAGGACTCCATAATTTATTGCTCCATATCTAAATCGAACTTGCCCGTTAACATCAAGATAAGTTGTTGGGCTTGTAGTATTTATCCCAAAATATCCTGTATTGGTTAACCTCATTCGCTCAATATTATTTGTAATAAATGTTAGTTCAAAATCATTAATTGTACCCAGTTTATTTTTCCCCGCAACAACAGTATTTCCGTTTGTATCCCAATATTGCGAAAATCCTAAATATGGTAAAATAAGTAATAACA
>JAQVEY010000080.1 GCA_028697515.1 Bacteroidales bacterium
TAGCCTTAGCCTTCTCCTCAGCCTTATTTTTAAATTCTCATAAAAAGTTAATATGTTTTTAATAATGTTAAGAATTTTCCTTTGTGGAATGTAAAAATCGTTTATATCTTGCTTCCCTTGAACTAAATTTTTGTTTTAAAGATTAAATAATTGATTATGAGAGTATTATTAAAAGGTTTGGTATCAGTATTTTTTTTGACTTTAACAGTTTTTGCTTTAGGCAGTGATTTTTCC
The DNA here is from genome assembly GCA_028697515.1 of Bacteroidales bacterium. Lineage (GTDB taxonomy): Bacteria > Bacteroidota > Bacteroidia > Bacteroidales > ML635J-15 > Bact-19. The sequence goes on from JAQVEY010000080.1 coordinate 235, forward strand.
GAAAAGTTAAATAATCTCGAAAATGTTGTTTCTGTTGAAGAGTTAAAATCTTCTACTTTTTTTACTGAAAAATATTTAGTTATTTTCGAACTTCCTCTTGATGCCGCCATTCCCGAAGCTGGGACATTTAAGCAGAGAGTTTTTGTATGTCATAAGAATTATAAAGCTCCCGTAGTTTATGTAACTGAAGGATACTCCGCTGATTATGCCGAATCTGCTAATTATATTAATGAATTAACAGATATCTTACAGGCAAATCAGATTGTAATAGAGCATAGATTTTTTTCGGGTTCTACGCCCGACCCACTTGAATGGGATTATCTGACAACTAAAACTGCTGCAGACGATCAGCATGCTATCAGAATGGCTTTTAAAGACATTTACAAAGGGAAATGGGTAAGCACCGGAATTAGCAAAGGTGGACAGACTTGTTTGTTATATCAAATGTATTATCCCAGAGATGTTAATGCTTGCGTAGCTTATGTGGCACCTATTGCCAGAGCGCTTGAGGATGGTCGTCATGAGCCGTTTATTGCCAATATCGGAACAAAAAAAGACCAAAAAAAAATACTTGCTTTCCAAAAAGAATTCTTAAAACGCAAACCGACTATTTTGCCAATTATGGAAAACTATGTCAAGGCTGCAAAACTGACATTCAGAATTCCTCTCGAAGAAATTTATGATCTTTGCGTATTGGAATATTCGTTCGCTTTTTGGCAGTGGGTTGGAAATACCGAAAAAATTCCTTCAAAAAAAGAAACTGATGCAAAGTTATTCCAACATATGTTAATTGTTTCAAATCCTGAATATTTTTCAATAGAAGGTTCTGTGTCCACATTGCCGTTTTTTTATCAGGCAGCGAGAGAATTGGGATATTATGGCTATGATACAGAAACTTTATCAAAATATCTGACCATAAGTACTGCGGAGGGATATTTTAACAGAGTGTTTTTACCAAAAGAATTACAGGGCGAATTTTATAGTCAAACATCCAAAGATTTGGAAGATTTTATAAAGACTAAAGCCAAAAACACTATAATGATTTATGGCGAATATGATCCTTGGACAGCAGCAGCTCCCGAAACAGGCGATAACCCCGGAGTTATCAAGGTTATTAACCCTAAAGGAACACATTCTTCAAGAATAAAATCTTTACCAAAATCTCAGCACGAAATGGTAATCAATTCTTTAACAAGTTGGTTGAAGTAAACTTTTCTTTTTTTATAAAATGACTCTTATTCTCTGAAATCTAAACTCATCTTCACCAATTATTTATTGTCCAACTTTCTTTTGTGAAACAATTATGATTGAATTATACAATTGGTTCTACCGCGAACGGCTTTGATACTTGCAGAATTGCCATCGCTCCCCTGTTCTCCTAAAGGATGCCAGCCCACATTTGCATTGTGTGTCGGCATCCTTTAGGAATAAAAGGGCGCGTTGGGCAAAGAAATAACAGGGTTAAAACTCTATCGTTTTCAAGAATATCTTCTACTAAATTCGTGGTAGAACCATACAATTTTAGTAAATTTGCAATTTTAAAATAAAATGGTATATGTATAGAACTCATAATTGCGGCGAATTACGTAAAGAACACATCGGACAGAAAGTAACTTTATGCGGCTGGGTGCAGCTTAAACGCGATAAAGGCGGAATGATTTGGATTGACTTGCGCGACAGATACGGAATTACACAATTAGCAGCCGAGCAAACAACAACAGCACCTGAATTAGTTAAAAAAATTGACAAAATTGGTCGTGAATTCGTTATTCAGGTTGAAGGAGAAGTTATTGAAAGATACAGTAAGAATGACAAAATTTCCACTGGCGATATTGAGATTAAGATTGAGAATCTAAAAATACTAAGCGAATCCGAAATACCACCTTTTACAATCATTGACAATACCGATGGCGGCGACGAACTTCGCATGAAATATCGTTATCTTGATATTAGACGTAATCCTGTAAAAAATGCATTATTACTTCGTCATAGCATTGCACAAGAAATTCGCAAATATCTTGACGCTCAAAATTTTGTGGAAATTGAAACTCCGGTTTTGATAAAATCAACTCCTGAGGGAGCTCGCGACTTTGTTGTTCCTTCGAGAATGAACCCTGGCGAATTTTATGCTTTGCCACAGTCGCCTCAAACATTTAAGCAGTTGCTTATGATTGCAGGTATGGACAGATATTTTCAAATTGTGAAATGTTTTCGAGATGAAGATTTACGTGCAGATCGCCAACCTGAATTTACTCAGATTGACTGCGAAATGTCTTTTGTAGAACAAAATGATATTTTGGAAATTTTCGAAGGCATGACAAAATTCTTGTTCAAGACAGTTAAGGGATTGGAAATAAACTACGATTTTCCACGTATGCCATACAGCGAAGCAATGGAAAAATATGGAAACGATAAACCTGATATTCGTTTTGGAATGACAATAACAGATGTTAGCGAAAATGTAAAAGGGAAAAATTTTGTAGTTTTTGATTCCGTTGATTATATCGGAGGTATTTGTTTAAATGGAGGTGCAGAATATTCACGTAAACAAATTGATGAACTAACAGAATTTGTGAAAATTCCACAAGTTGGAGCAAAAGGATTGGTTTACTGCAAGTACAACTCAGACGGAACTTTTAAATCATCGGTTGACAAGTTTTATTCTGAATCGGATTGGGCTATAATAGCTGAAAAGATGAATGCTCAAAAAGGAGATATGATTCTTATTTTGGCTGGCGAAAAAGAACGAACTTTACATGGTTTGAGCGAATTAAGATTAAGACTTGGAAATGAACTGGGACTTCGTCCTCGCGACAGTTTTGCCCCTTTATGGATTATCGAATTCCCATTGTTGGAATTTGACGCAGAATCGGGCAGATATCATGCAAAACACCATCCGTTTACAGCTCCTTTTGATGAAGATATTTCGCTTTTTGAAACAGAACCCGAAAAAATCCGTGCAAAAGCCTACGACCTTGTAATTAATGGAGTTGAAATCGGTGGTGGCTCAATACGAATCTTCGATAAAGAATTACAAGCTTTAATGTTTAAAAATTTGGGCTTCACAAAAGAAGATGCCGAAGCACAATTCGGATTTTTGATGAATGCTTTCAAATATGGTGCTCCTCCTCATGGCGGAATTGCATTAGGTTTCGACAGATTATGCTCTATGTTCGGAGGAGTTGACTCGATAAGAGATTTTATCGCATTCCCGAAAAACAATTCCGGTCGTGATGTGATGATTGATAGTCCCTCTAAAATTTCTCAGGCACAATTGAATGAACTGGGCTTGATTTTGGGCGAAACTGAATAATTGATATATAAAATATGATATAACGTAATGAGGATTACGGTAATGGGGATTACTATAATATGACTCAAGCAATTTACTACAGTATTATGGATAAAGCAATATTTATGGGGGATTTGAAAAATATTTATGTAGTATTATGATTTTCTTCTGGTATCAAATATCCTATTTTTCAATATTTTTTTCATTTTTGTCATTGCCACAAAAACGAAACAAAAAAGGCTAGGAAAAACGATGCTCCCTACACGCTCCGTCCAAGCATAAGAACAGTGTAGCCACCTGGCAAAATCAAAGCCCCAAAACTCTTGGCCTTTTAATGCTTTGATTTTAAACGACAGGTCGGCTGGCTACTGTTCTAAATGCTTGTCCGTTCACAAGGCCAGAGCTGGCCCGCCGTTTTTCCATGGCCTACCCGCGTCGCAACTTCGTTCATTCATTGCTATAATTCGAATAATCAGCCTCGCCATTTTTTTACAACCCATGGGATTTTGCTGACCCCTTTTAGAGCTCAATTCAGAAGCGTTAAGAGCATACCTTTTATATATCTAGACTATCTAAAATTTATGCGTGAAAATAAAATACTCCCCAGAAATTAGAATTGATATGGTATTATCTTACATATCATCTAATGATAAGCCTATATATTCAATATTATAACCGGCAAATCCTGAAATTACTTTAGCAGATTTCTTCTCTAATTCAGTAAGATTGATTTTTTCTTTACTTCGTTTTATATCACAGATTAAAATCTGCTTATTTAACTCGTTAACAGCTATAATGTCAATCTCATTTATATTAGCCTTTTCCCAATAATTACCTATAATTGAGTAGTTAGCCTCCATACTTAGCTTGTTTATGAAATATTTTTCGAGAATTTGTCCGCTATACATTAAATAATCTCTTTCAACTATTTCTTTCACATATTTTAAATTCCCAATTTCTATTGCACTGCGATACTTATAAATAAATCTAAACCAAAAATTGAGAAAATTGTCTTTAATCTGATACTTGACCGCACGTGTTTCAGGTTTTGAAAAGATAGGTTTTATTTTTTTAATTATTTCGAAATCTTTTTCCAGACGGTCTATAAAACCCCCTGTTTGCATTTGCATAATAGACTCAATTTCGGTTCTTGAGGTTTTTGAATTTGCAATCAATGAAAGTATTGAAAAATAATTTCCGTAATCTTTGCCAAACTCGTCAATAAGTACATTTTTGCCTTCTTCAATAAATAATGAATTCTCCGAGAAGACTTCGTTCAGTATGCTTTCGAGTTTGTAAGCTCCGGCATCAACTAATAGTTCTACATATTTTGGAATTCCGCCACTAATCATAAAAAATGCAAGTAAATCATCATTAGTGTAGCCTTGAAAATTATCATTTATTATTTGTTTCAATACTGCTACATCAAATTCCTTTACATGTATTCGATTTGTTGCACGACCGAATAGTGGTTCCTTTGAGTTTTCAAAGATATTACTCATCATCGAATAAATAGAGCCACAAAGAATAAGATTAATTTTACTCTCAGCTTTGTTTTGATCCCAAATCCTTTGCATATCACTAAATATAGAGCTGTTAACCCACGAGAAATTCTGAAACTCATCAATTAACAGAGTAAAATGTGTCGTTTTTGACAATTGCATCAAATAACCGAAAATATCCTTAAATCTTGTAAATTCTCCATATACTTCAATCTTAAGTTTAAATTTAATTTCTTCAATAAATTCAGAACATAAGAGAGCCTCATTTTTCTTTGAAACAAAGAAATAAAGAGATAAATACTCTTCAGCAGACTTCATAAGTAAGCTCGTTTTTCCAACACGTCTCCTACCAACAACAAAACTCATCTGTGCTACATCAGATGATTTATTCTCAATATGCTTCAAAAGATCTAATTCTTTTTCTCTGTTATAAAATTTCATATAATTAAAACTATTTTTTCTTACATAATTTAGTAATTATTGTTTAACGCAATGCCGATTACCGTAATGGGCGTTACTAAAAGCAAATATACTTCTTTTTTTAATATGAACGCCAAATTCTAATATTTTTTGTATTTTTGGCAAAACCTCTGAATAGATGAGTAAGGCTAAAAACAAACCGAAGTATAAACAAGCTGTGCAAACAGAACAGAAGCCGATTGCAACCAAGAAAAAGTTCAGTTTCGATTGGAAAGTTTTTCTTGTTCTAAGTATTTTAGCATTTGTTTTATATGGTAATACTCTTAATCATGACTATGCACTCGACGATGCAATTGTAATTACAAATAATCAGTTTACTCAAAAAGGTGTAGATGGAATTCCTGATATTTTTAAATATGACACCTTTGTAGGATTTTGGCTAACAAGTTATAAAGATAGAACAGCAGAACAGATTCAGGAAGAAAAGAAACTTGTTGCCGGAGGTCGTTATCGCCCATTATCTTTAGCAACATTTGCTTTGGAGGTCGAATATTTCGGGAAAAACATAAAGGATGCACAGGGCAATATTGTATATAAGGGAAATCCCTTTATTAGTCATCTCATTAATATTATTTTATATCTGGGTGCCACATTGATTTTGTTTTTGGTTTTAAAAAGACTTTTCCCGATTGATGAAAATAAAAAGTGGTATTTAAGTATGCCTTTTATTGTAAGTTTATTATTTTTAGCACATCCTATACATACTGAAGCTGTTGCAAATATTAAGGGAAGAGACGAAATTATGACTTTGATTGGTTCTTTATCAGCATTATTATTTATGCTTAAATATCTCGATTCCAGAAAAGTTTATTTTCTTCTTTTATCTTGCTTAGCATTGTTTTTGGGGCTATTATCCAAAGAAAATGCAATTACTTTTCTAGCTGTAATTCCGATTACTGTTTATTATTTCACAAAGCATAGTCTTAAAAAGAATTGGAAAGCATTTAGTCTTTTGTTTACTGTTGCTGGAATTTTTCTTTTAATAAGAGGAAGTATTTTAGGCTTTGGAGGACACGAAGAAGTTGCTCAGGAAATAATGAATAATCCCTTTTTACATGCCAGCGGAGCAGAAAAAATGGCAACAATATTTTTTACCTTATGGATATACATTAAACTTCTAATCTTTCCTCATCCACTTACTTATGATTATTATCCAAATCAAATTGAGATTATTAACTGGGCTAATCCTGGGGCATTTTTACCATTACTATTATATCTCGCAATAGGAATTTATGCTGTTTATGGTATGATAAAAAAGAAAGATGTTTTTTCATACTCAATCTGGTTTTATCTTATTCCACTATCTGTTGTTTCAAACATATTCTTCCCGGTAGGAACATTTATGAATGAACGTTTTGTGTTTATTTCGTCAATTGGATTCTGCATCTTGATAGGCTGGTTGATATACAAATATATCCCCAAACTGATTAAAAACCTACAGTCTTCGGAGTATGTTACTATCTTAATTCTGCTTATAATTTTAGGATTATATTCATTTAAAACAATTAATCGTAATAAAGCCTGGGAAAACGATCTAACTTTGTTCACGACTGATGTGCAGGTCAGTTCAAATTCGGCAAAAAGCAATTGTTCTGCAGGAGGTAAAATTATAGAGGAGGCACAAAAGCCCGAGAATAAAGCTAATAAAGCCGTTCATGACGAAATGTGTGTTCAGGCAATAGCATATCTTGAGAGAGCTGTTGAGATTTATCCCGAATATGTGGATGCGTTGAATTTGCTTGGAAATGCTTACTATGAGTACAATTTTGATATTGCAAAATCATTGCATTATTATTCAAAGGTACTAAAACTAAAGAAGTTTCATTCAATCTCATATGCTAATGCCAGAATAGTTATGTTGAACACAGTAGGTTTGATGAGTGTCGGATCAACACAAAGCACTGCGGAAGATGTTATCCGGGGCTGCCTTGATATTACTGCTGTTCAGCCAGAATTTGGGGAAGCGTATCATCTTATTGGAACAATGTATGGCAAGTACAGGAATAATATGGATTCGGCATGGTATTATTTCGAAAAAGCAAATGCTTGTAATTTTGACAAGAATGCAAGCTTTTATAAAGATTTAGGCGTTGTTTGCGGGATGACAGGAAGATATAAAGAAGCTTTGACATATTTTCTAAAAGCAATTGAGCTTGATCCTAAAGATCCGCAGACATATTATAATGCCGGAGTTACATATCAACAGTTAGGAGATCTCAATAATGCTGCGGCATATATTTCCAAATCGAACGAATTGACAAATCAACAACAGCAGAAATGATAAACGGGAAAAAGCTGATAGTAGTATTGCCGGCTTATAATGCAGGTCAGACTTTGGAAAAGACGTTTTCAGAAATTCCTTTCGATATCACTGATGATGTTATTCTTGTTGATGATAAAAGCACTGACAATACTGTCGAAAAGGCGAAAGAACTAGGAATAAAACATATAATTGTTCACGACGATAATAAAGGATATGGCGGTAATCAAAAAACCTGCTATAATAACGCTTTACAACTCAGCGCTGATATTGTAATAATGTTACATCCCGATTATCAATATACTCCAAAGTTGATTCATTCAATGGCATATCTGATAGCCAATGATGTTTACCCTGTAGTGTTAGGCTCAAGAATTTTGGGAAGAGGGGCACTTAAAGGAGGAATGCCTTTTTACAAGTATGTTTTCAACAGATTTTTGACTCTAACACAAAATATTCTTTTACATCAAAAATTATCAGAATACCATACAGGATACAGAGCTTTTTCTAAAGAAGTTCTCAAATCTATTAATTACAATGCCAATTCAGACAATTTTGTCTTTGATAATCAAATGTTGGCTCAGATATTTTTTGCAGGCTTTGAAATTGCCGAAATTACATGTCCCACAAAGTATTTTGATGAAGCTTCCTCAATAAACATCAGTAATAGTATAAAATATGGCTGGGGCGTTATTGGGACATCTTTTTCGTATTTCTTTAATAAATTGGGGATAGTAAAATCAAAAATATTTTTAGCTCCCGAAAAACTTAGTTAAT
>JAQVEY010000081.1 GCA_028697515.1 Bacteroidales bacterium
AACAAACAGATTTTTGCAATGTTGGTTACAGTTTTAGGAATTGCATTAGTCTTGCTTGGAAGAAGAAAAATCAATTCTTCGAGTAAGACATGCAAAACCTCTGTTACCGTTATAGGTTTATTACTTGCATTAGGAGGTGCATTTGGACAAGCTGGTGGACTTGTATTAAGTAAAAAGGGAATGGGCAATTATGATGCATTTGCTGCAAGTCAGATACGAATTATTGCAGGGGTAATAGGATATGTAATAATCATAAGTTTTGCGGGTTTATGGCGAAAGACTTTTACAGGCATTAAAAATGTTTCCGCAATGAAGGCTGTGTCTTTAGGCTCTTTTGTGGGCCCATTTCTTGGTGTTTCATTATCTTTATTGGCAATTAAATATACAACTACAGGAATAGCAGCAACACTTACTTCACTTGCTCCGGTAATTATTATTTTACCTTCTGTATTGATTAACAAAGAGAAGGTTGGGTTTTTAGAAGTTCTTGGAGCAGTTATATCAATTGTTGGTGTTGCGATGTTTTTTCTATAACTAGTTTTATTCTTTAATTAGTTACTTAAAACAAACTTTATTGGAATTATATATGACACTGGAACAGATTTCCCTCTTTGCTTTCCAGGAGTCCAAGCCGGAAGGCTTGATACAACCCTTAAAGCTTCTTCATCCAGATATTTATCTACGCCCTTAACAACACTGACATTTGTTACAATTCCATCAGCTCCAATGACAAATTGTACAAAAACCTTTCCTTGTATTCCGTTTTCTCTGCATATTTCAGGATATTTAGTATGGTCACTAATGAATTTTAGCAAACCGGCTTCTCCCCCAGGGAAAGCAGGCTTTACTTCAACTTTTACCCAGTCAATTATTTCAACAGGGTCTTCAGGAATATCTTCAGGAATGTAAGGTGTTATTATTATTGGTGATACGGGACCAACAGGATCTGTAATAAAATCGTCTGGGTCATCGTCAGTTTTCTTATCGGTAATTAATAGTGTCTCTGGTATAACTGAAGGTGGAGGAGGAACAACAACAGGAGGAGGTGTTTGAATAGTAATTTGAATATCTTCATCAAAAGATAAAGTTTTAGTTAGATTGCCAAGATCAGATTTTGAGTAATCTTCAGAAGACCATTCAAAGGCAGCAAGACATATGCCAAGTGAAAGAATTAAACCTATTTCTAAGAAGATTATTCTTTTCTTTTCGAGATTAGCCTGAGGTGATTTTTTAGTTTTCATGTCTGTACTTTTTAGTTTGTTTTCAATGAGATTCTAACTGGGATATGATTCCATAATTACACTCATTAATAATAAAACGTAAAAAGTTTAAAATATAATATGTATAGAATATTTGATTTTTGCTCATGTACAGATAAAAGAGGGATATTTTATCTATTCTTCAGCAGATAATTCTTCCCAATATTCTAGAGCTCTTCGTGTATGGGGAATTACAATCGTGCCTCCCACAACATTAGCAACACCGAAAATGTCTAAAATTTCTTCAGTCGTTACTCCAAGTTTATAACAGGTTTCGAGATGATATTTTACACAATCGTCACACCTTAAGACCATTGAAGCTACCAAGCCAAGCATTTCTTTTGTTTTAGAATCTAATGCAGAGTCTTGATATGTCAAAGTATCAAGCGCGTAAAGTCTTTTAATTACTTTATTATTTGTATTCAAAAGCTTTTCATTCATTTTAGAACGGTAATTGCGAAATTCTTGTAATTTACTCATAAGCTATTTTTATGAATTAATAATATCTCCTTTTAATGTAGCAGAGCTTGCTTCTTTAATTTTAACCATGACCGTATCTCCTCGTTTTTTATTCAAGCATGGAAATACTACTACTTTGTTTTGTTCTGTACGTCCAAATAGCATATTATCAGAACGTTTTGAAAACCCTTCAACCAGCACTTCAAATGTTTTTCCGATATCAGCTTTGTTCTTTTTTAGTGAAATTTTATTTTGAAGATGTATCATTCTATTCAATCTTTCTTTTTTTACATCTTCAGGCACATCATCACAAAGGCTTTTTGCTGCAAATGTTCCAGGTCTTTCAGAATATTTAAACATATAAGCCATATCATAGCAAACATCCTCCATAAGGTTTAATGTTTGTTGGAAATCATCTTCTGTTTCACCCGAAAATCCACAAAAGATATCACTCGAAAGCCCGATATCAGGAATCTTTGACTTTATAACATTTATACGATTTAGATACCATTCACGAGTGTATTTCCTATTCATCCTTTCAAGAATTTTATTACTTCCCGATTGTACAGGCAAATGAATATGATTACAAATGTTCTTATTCCTAGCAATTACATCAATTAGTTCATCGGACAAATCTTTAGGGTGCGAGGTCGTAAAACGTATTCTTATCTCAGGAGCAGTTATAGCAACCATTTCTATTAGAGAAGGAAAATTTACCTTGTTTTTATTGTCTTCAAAATAATACGAATTCACGTTTTGTCCTAATAGGGTTAATTCCTTAAAATTATTTTGTTTTAGTTTTTTAACCTCGGAAATTATATCATTATAGTCTGCGCTACGTTCACGCCCTCTTGTATAGGGCACAATGCAATAAGAACAGAAATTGTCGCATCCCCTTGTGATAGCAATGAACCCTGATATGTCTTCATTAGATTGTTTTTTTTGTGTAATTCCAGAATATGTTTCTTTAATATTAAAATCCGTATTGCAATATTTTTTGTTTAAATAAGAGTTATTAATAAGTTCTGGCAAATCACGATATGCATCTGGCCCTGCAACAAAATCAACTACTGGATGTTCTAGCATTTTTACACCAATTCTTTGTGCCATACACCCAATAATACCAACCACAATATTTTTATTTTTTCGTTTAATGCTTTTGATAAAATCCAAACGATTCCATATTTTTTTTTCCGCATTCTCTCTTACTGAACAGGTGTTAATGATTATTACATCTGCTCCGTCAATAGTTAAAGCAATTTCGTAATCATTTAAATCCATAATTCCAGCAACAGTTTCGGAATCTGCAACATTCATCTGACATCCGTAGGTCTCGATATAAATTTTATTATTCACTACCAATGATTTGTTCATGCAAAAATAGTATTTTGAAAATGGAATCTTGAAATTATATAAATAAAAAAGCTGTCTTTTTAGACAGCTTTTTTATTATATTTAAATTAGTTTTAATTTGATAGTCCGTATCTCTTAAATGAAATTACAGTAAGTTCTTTATCAGTTCTTTGTAAATATTCTTTCACAGAAATTTTACCTTCCTGAACAAATTCTTGATTTAAAAGTGTTGATTCTTTAAAGAATTTCTGAAGCTTTCCTTGAGCGATTTTATCAAGTAATTCTTCTGCTTTTCCTTCAAGACGTGCTTGTTCACGGCCAATTTCTAGCTCTTTATCAATAACAGATTGTGGAACAGAGTCTTTATCAATAGAAACAGGATTCATCGCTGCAATCTGCATTGCGACATTAAATCCTATTGATGAATCAACAACTTTGTTAAGTCCAACTAAAGTTGCTAATTTATTACCCATGTGAATATATGAACTAACAAGCGGAGCTTCAACTTTATCATAATAAGCCAATTCCATTTTTTCACCTGTTACTCCGCTTCTTTCCGAGATAAGATCAGCGATAGTTATACCATTTATTTTGCATAATTTCAGTGAGTCTATATTTGCTGGTAATTCATCTGCAGCAACATCAAGAATTGATTTTGCTAGTGAAACAAAATCTTCATTTTTAGCAACGAAATCTGTTTCACAATTTACAGCGATTATCACTCCGATACTATTATTTTTGATTGTTTTAGCTAAAACTGCACCTTCGGTTGCGTCTCTGTCAGCTCTTTTGTTTGCTATTGCAAGACCTCTTTCGCGGATTAATTCTTTTGCTCTTTCAAAATCACCATCAGCTTCAACTAAAGCTTTCTTGCAATCCATCATTCCGGCACCGGTCATTTGTCTTAATTTGCTAACATCAGCTGCTGTTATATTTGCCATTACATTAAATTTAAAAATTAATAATTATTCGTCATCTTCATCATCTGAGATATCAACGCTCTTAACACTAGGTTTTATAAGCTCTTTTTTAGCTCTAGTTCTAGTACGCATTGATTTTTTCTTTTCATCTACTTCAACATTTTCATCGTTTTCATCAGAAGCTTTGACATTATTCTCTTTTTCAACACTTCTTTCACTCAATCCTTCTTTTATTGCTTGACACATCAAACTTACAACTAATTGAATAGATTTTGAAGCATCGTCATTTGCTGGAATTGGAAAGTCAATAGGCTTCGGATCAGAATTAGTATCTACCATTGCAAATACTGGAATACCAAGCCTAAGAGCTTCATGTACTGCAATTTTTTCTTTTAAAACATCAACAACAAATAATGCAGCCGGTAATCTCGACAAGTCAGAAATAGAACCTAAGTTCTTTTCTAATTTAGCTCTCTGACGAGTAACCTGTAGTCTTTCACGTTTTGATAGTGTTTCAAAAGTTCCATCAGTATGCATTTTGTCTATAGAAGACATTTTTTTAACTGCTTTTCGAATAGTTGGAAAATTTGTAAGCATTCCACCAGGCCAACGTTCAGTAACATAAGGCATGTTGATTTTACTTACTTCTTCAGCAACAATATCTTTTGCTTGCTTTTTTGTTGCAACAAAAAGTACTTTTCTTCCTGATTTTGCAATGTTTTTCATAGCATTTGCAGCTTCATCAATTTTAATGGCTGTTTTATGCAAATCAATAATGTGAATACCATTACGTTCCATAAAAATGTATGGAGCCATAGATGGATTCCATTTACGCTTCAAGTGTCCAAAATGAACACCAGCGTCAAGTAATTGTTCAAAACTTACTATTGGCATTTTTTTAATTTTTAAGTTTACATTCTGTAGTAACAATTGCTCGGTAGAATTTAATAAAAATTAATCCGAGTAATTTAGATACTAAACTTGATTTATACTCACTAAAAGGATTAACGTTTACTGAACTGGAATCTTTTACGAGCTTTCTTTTGTCCAGGTTTTTTGCGTTCAACAACTCTTGGATCACGAGTAAGAAATCCCATAGGTTTTAGGCTGGCACGGTATTCTGCGTCAACTTTTAACAAAGCCCTTGAAATACCTAGTCTTAAAGCTTCTGCCTGACCTTTTATACCACCACCGTTAATGTTCGCTTTAACATCGTAACAATCAATTTTGTCAAGTGTTAAAAACGGTTGCTTTACAACGTATTGTAATTGCATTAACGGGAAATATTCTTCCAGTTTTTTATCATTAATTGAAAAATTCCCTTTGCCTTCGCTAAGATAAACTCTTGCTATGGCAGCTTTTCTACGTCCTATTGCATTAAAAACTTCCATAATGCTTATTTAATTGTATTTAAGTCCAACTTTGCTGGCTTCTGAGCTTCTTGCTTGTGCTCATTTCCAACGTAAATATATAAATTTCTAAATAACTGATCACCTAAACTATTTTTAGGCAACATTCCTTTGATAGCTTTTTCTAAAACTCTTTCCGGATTATTTTCTAACATTTTTTTAATCGGAATAGTTTTCTGACCACCAGGATAACCAGAATGACTTATATAAACCTTATCATTAAGTTTATTACCTGTAAGCTGAATCTTTTCTGCGTTAATTATTATAACATTATCGCCACAATCAACGTGAGGAGTGTAGTCAGTTTTGTGTTTCCCGCGAAGAACAAGAGCTACTTTTGCAGCCAATCGTCCGAGAATTTCACCTTCAGCATCTACAACAAACCATTGTTTGTTGACGGTTTCCCTATTTGCTGATATCGTTTTGTACTTCAATGTTTTCACTACTAATTAAATTTAATAAATAATAAAATATTTACTCCATAGGCTGGATGACCAAACGGACTGCAAAAATAATATATTTTTCTTTATCACAATATTTTTTCAACAATTAATTTGCATTTATGTTAAAACTGTTAAAATATTGTATTATCAAAGCTTACATTAAATTGCATTTTTACATAATTGTTGAAAAATGAGGTTTTATTTATAGGACATAAAAAAAATTAACTCTATTACAGAATAAAAAAAATCTATTTTTAATTGCTTAGTAATTTTTTAATATACTAACAATAGGGTCGACAGATTTATTATTCATTCCGTTTTGTTCCGATGCAGCCCTGCAACCTCCTCGGCAAATAGACCATAATTTACAATTTTTACAATATTCTGGGATATTTGTATTCCATGACTTGACATATGGAGTGTTAAGTATGTCGGGAAAATCTTGCTTGAAAATATTTCCTGTAATTATTGGACTATGATTGCAGACTCTTACATTTCCCGATATGTCAAGTGTTAATGGAAAATGCAATGGATTTTCGGGGCAGTTTCCAAAGCGTATAAAAGGATATTCAGCTGGATTTATTACACAATGTGGAGTACAGACATTTGAAGTTATGTTAAGTTTTAAATCCTTTGCTTTACTATTAATTAATAGATATGTTTTTTTAAGAAGATTAATATCGGGTAAAATCTTGTCGGCTGTTTTTTTATTTACTCCACCAATATTATATCTGTCAACTGATATTTGTTTGATGCCCAGATTAATAATAAAGTCAATAGTCTTTGAGATTGTTTCTGCATTTTGTGAAGTCAAAACTATTACTGCGACAACATTTGCTTTTTTGGCTTTAAGTTTTTGTAGTGCAATTACTGACTTCTCATGAGAACCGGTTAAGCCTGTCATTTTGTCGTGGATCTCAGCAGAAAAAGAATGGATAGGTAATTGAAATAAATCATTTTTTATAAGCACAAGATTATTAATTATTTGGTCAGAAAATAATGTGCCGTTAGAAATTATGGTAGTAAGCGAATTCTTCATTTTAGCAAAAAGAACTAATTCGGGGAGTCGTTCTTCAATTAGTGGCTCTCCGCCTGTAAAAGTTATTGAATCAACATTTGCATGAGAATAAACCTGTTTTAGTACTTTTTTTAGTTTTATATAATTACTTCCCTTATTTTTATTGTTATGGGGTATGTGATTATAACAGAAAATACATTTCTGATTACAAGAATTGTTTACTTCGAGAGCAATGTGAGGAATAGATATTTGTTGTTTTTTGGACAATGAATTTATATTCTATATTTTCAAAAAGTAAAAATATAAATAATTGTGTTATTGAGAATAATATTTGATTTACATGTGATAAAATGGAAATTTTTCTATAAATTTCTGGTTTTTAAGATATTTTATTGTAAAATTTTAATTCCGTTAAATATAAATGATACAATTAATATATATTTGTACAAGAAAAATTAAGATATTATGGCAAGAAGTTACGAAGAAGAACAAAACAACCTAAACATCATCGGTAATGGAACTTCAATAAACGGAGATGTTTCATCGAATGGAGATTTACGTATTGACGGTAATCTAACTGGAAATCTTAACACAAAAGCAAAACTGGTATTGGGGTCTACTGGTAAAATATTGGGCGAAATATTCTGTAAAAACTCTGAAATCTCTGGTCAAATAGATGGTAAAATTACAGTTGAAGAATTATTAATATTAAAGTCTTCAGCCAGAATTAATGGAGATATTGTTACATCCAGACTATCTGTAGAACCTGGAGCTGTATTTACAGGCACATGTAATATGGGTGGCAATATGCGCATAGAAGAATCGGCGATAGAAACCGATGTCTAACCCAAAATCAGAAGAAAAACCAAAAAATACAAACAGAGGATTGAATAATATTATCAGATTCTCTTCTTTGGCATTTGAAATGGGGATTATGATTTGCATCGGAGCTTTTGGAGGAGATTGGTTAGATAATCATTTTGAGTATGATAGACCTTGGTTTACGATTGTATTGTCATTATTAGCTGTTATCGGATCTATATATCTGGTAATTAAAAGTCTGATGAATGTTAAGTAAAAAGGAATTCAAGTCTTTTATAAATTTTAGTTTTCTTGCAATAATAATTTTTGCAGGACATTATTTTTTATTGAAATGCTTTAATGTGTATTTATTTGCACCAGATGTTTTATTTATTCATCCTTTTTTATTCTTGATTACGCTTTCAACAATTTTTGCTGTTAAAATAATATTTAAACGAACAAAACTAAATATGCTTGGATATGTATATCTTGGAGTAAGTTTAGTGAAAATGTTTTTTGCAGTTCTGTTTTTAATGCCAAAGTTATTAAACGATGGTATGTTTAGAAAAGAATATGTTTTACAGTTTTTTATAATTTATTTTATATATCTAGCAATTGAAGTATTTTATCTTGTGAAACAATTTAAAAATGAATAAAAAATATGTAATTATTTAGGTGCTAAGATATGAACAAATAATTATTAATAAATACTTTTCGCAATATTTTTTTGAATTATTATTTTTCTAACCTCGCTAAAAAATAGTTAAGGATTGGAACTGCCTAATGACATAAACGAATTAAAGCAATTAGTTTACACATTAATTGACGAGATTGTTTCTTTAAAAACGGAA
>JAQVEY010000082.1 GCA_028697515.1 Bacteroidales bacterium
CATATTTGTATGATCCAATAAACGAAAATATTTTCTCTGAATTTGTAGTTTGTAATAAATCACGATTTTGAAGTAACTCACAATTTATATACCTTGAATCCGGCAGTTTATCCATCATGCTTTTTATTAAAGTCGTTTTCCCTACTCGTCTTGCTCCTAGTAATACTACGACTTTGTTCAATTCAAAAGCAGAGGCAATTCTATCTTCGATTTTTCTTAAAAACATAATTATACTTTTTACAAAAATAATAATTTATGCAACAAAATGCAAATATTTTATCAAATTTATGCACTAATATGTTTATTTTTTAATTATTTTATGCAGTTTAGTGCATATATTTTAATGAATTTGTGCAGTTAAGTCAAAATCTTACTCAAGAAAATTCCAAAAATTATCATACTTAACAACATTAAAAAAATAAAATTGTAGTTTTTTTTAATCCTTTTATAGTGAAAGTTGGAGTAACTTATAATATTTTTTTCTATTTGCAGAAATTACTATACTTTTATGCCTTAATTATGTTTAATATTGATTATGCCTATTATTGAAAAATACAGTACTCAAGTAAAAGCCCTTGAAGAAAGCGTCAAAAATGCATCAAAAATAATAATAGTACCTCATTATAATCCTGATGGAGATGCAATTGGTTCTGCTTTAGGTTTGTACATTGTTTTAAAAAATTATGGGAAAGATGTAGAAATAATAAGTCCGACATTATACCCTGATTTTCTTAAATGGTTGCCTTATAACAACAAAATTAGAGTACTAGGAAAGAAAACTCAATCTGACCCAACAATATTTGAAGGAGCCGATTTACTTATTGGAGTTGATTTTAATGCTCTAAGACGAATAGATAACATCAAAGACAGGTTTGAAGCTTCAAATGCTAAAAAGATATTAATTGACCATCATCCCGATCCTGAAAACTTTACTGACATTCTGATAACAGATACTAAATATAGCTCAACTGCCGAATTGGTTTACGAAATAATAGAATCGTCTTTTCTTTATGAGTATTTTGATACTGAATCGGCCACTTGTCTTTATACAGGCTTAATGACAGATACTGGTTCTTTAAGTTTTGGCTCATCAAATCCAAATACTTACAGAGTAGTAGGAGAACTATTAAAAAAAGGTGTTAACAAAGACAAGGCATACGATAAAGTTTATAATAGTTTCTCGGTTGACCGTATGAGATTTATGGGACATATCATGCTTAACAGGATGGTTGTATTTCCTGAATTAAAGACTGCTTATATTTATATTACTGCAAAAGACAGAAAAGACTTTAATGAAAAATTTGGTGATACTGAGAATTTTGTAAATATTCCACTTGGAATTAAAGGAATAATATTTTCAGCTATTTTTATTGAAAGAGATAATTTTGTAAAGATTAGTTTCAGATCAAAAGGCAGTTTTGATACAAATAAATTTAGCTCGGCACATTTTAGCGGAGGAGGACATATTAATGCTTCAGGTGGAGAAAGTCATGATTCTCTACAAGAAACAACAGAAAGATTCGTTAGTATATTACAAACATATTCGGATGAATTAAAAAATTATGAATATTAAAACTTTAGTTCAATTGATATTTATAGGCATTGTATTAATGCTGTTTTCATGCAATAATGAGCCTGTTCAAGTCGAACAAAAAATATTACCATATTCAGTTGTCAAGAAAATCCATCGTGAAGAGCTTATGAATTGGAATAAAAATCTTGTTGAGATAGACTATACTGTAATTCAGAAATATATTGAACGAAGAAAATGGAAAATGGAAATTTGTGAAAGTGGTTTATATTTCCAGATTTACAACAATACAAATGAACAACAGGCTGTTGACGGACTAATTGCAGTATTTAGTTATACCACTTCGTTGCTTGATGGTACTATACTTTATTCCTCTGAAGAATTTGGCAACAGAGAAATGCACTTAGGTCATAATCAAGAAGAATCGGGACTTAATGAAGGTTTGTTACTTATGAAAAAAGGAGAAAAAGCCAGATTCATTATGCCTCCACATCTAGCTTTCGGCGTACCGGGTGACGGTTTCAGAGTACCATATTACTCAATATTGGTTTATGAAATAGAGCTCTTAGATTTGTACGCTCCTGAACGCATAAACGATGATTTACAAGAGGGCTGGAATTAATTAATCTTAGATTTGCTAATATTTCGTGAATTAAAATAGAAAATTATAATTTTGCATAACAATCAAAATACTGAATTGCATGAATAAAATAATTCTAAGTCTAATAATCATATTTCTTTTAGCAGCTTGCAAAAACGATATGATGAAATTCGAGAAACACAGTAGCGGTTTGGAGTATAAAATTATAGAAAAAGGAAAATCAAACATACGGGTAAAACAAGATGATGTTTTGGAATTAGTATTAAGTTATCAAACCGAAGATGGAAAAGTGTTATTTAATTCAACCAATTCTGAACGCAAATATATGAGAAAAGTGTCTAAACCGGCACACAGCGGAGGTAGTTTTGAAGATGGTTTAATGCTTTTAAACATTGGTGACTCGGCTATATTTAGAATACATGGAGATAGCTTTTTAAGATATTCAATGCTGTACTCAAAAATTCCGAAAGAAATTAGTCTTGATGATTATATTATTGTAAGTATTAGAGTTTTAGATATTGTCGAACGTGAAGAATTTGATGAGATATTATCCGACAGATATCATGAAAGTGAAGAGGTTGAAATGGAAATTTTGGCTAATTATTTAAAAAATGCCAATATAATGACAAAACCTACAGAATCGGGTCTCTACTACATTGAAACACAAAAAGGAACAGGAGTTCAGGCAGAACTAGGCAAACGTGTAAGTGTACATTATACTCTTACATTGATAGATGGTCAGTTTATTGAAACCAGTCTGGATAAAGAGCCTTTTAGTTTTACATTAGGACAGAATAAAGTAATTCCTGCTTGGGAAGAAGGCATTTGTTATATGAAAGAAGGAGGGAAAGCAACTATAATTTCCCCCTCAAAACTTGCGTATGGAAATCGAAAAATTGAAAATATTTTACCTTATTCTACGTTAGTATTTGAAGTAGAATTAATTAAAGTCTATTGAAATGAAATATTCAACAATAATTTGGGTTGTAGTTTTTCTGGGATTATTTATTCAATCTTGCAATAATAATCATAATGCTGAGAAAAAAACTGAAATAAAAAAAGACAGTACAGAGTTAAAATACAATATTGACAGTGCATCTGAAGAAACTGCTGTAATTATTTTCAATCCCGATGGACAAATTGAATATGTAAAAGCCAATCCTGATGATATTTTCAGAAAAACAGAATCAGGGCTTGATTATAGATTTATCAGCTCAGGCAAAGGCAAAAAATATCCGAAGGTTGGAGATGTTCTTTATCTTGACATGACTTATAAAACGGAAAAAGATTCGATGTTGTTTGTAAGTCGTGATATTGACAAAAACTTTAAAATGCGACTTGAGGTTCCCTCACATCCGGGTGGTTGCATAGAACAAGCATTTATGATGATGAAAGAAGGAGACAGTGCTACATTTAAAATTGATGCTGTGAATTTCCTAAGCTATACACAAGGAAAAGTTGGTATTCCGCATTACATAAAAAAGGGCGACAAGCTTATTTTTAATATTAAAATGCTAAAAATAGTTGACGGTAGTGATTATGTAAAAGAAAATGCCGACATGTATGCTTTTTACATAAATCAGGAAAACAGCCTTATTGACAGATATGTTTTAAGCTTTGATTATCAATGCCTTACCAAAGAATCGGGTTTAAAAATGATGACAATAAAAAAAGGCTCAGGTAAAAAAGCTTTAAAAGGGAATGCCGTTACAATTCATTACACTGCAGGCTTTATTGATGGTTCTGTTTTTGATTCTACAATTGAAAGAAATCAACCCTTTAGATTTATTTTAGGAAACGAAGAAGTTATTGAAGGACTGGACGAAGGAGTTTCAAATATGAATGTGGGTGACCATTGCATTTTTATTATACCTTTCCGATTGGCTTATGGAGACGAAAAAAGCGGTGTTATCCCTCCTTACAGTACTTTAGTTTTTGAAGTTGAATTAATTGATGCCAAATAAAAACGAAATATTACTATTTTTCGGGTCTTTTAATCCGATACACAATGGACATCTTGCTATTGCAAATTATCTGACCGAATTTTATGATTTTAAGGAATTATGGTTTGTTGTAACTCCACAAAATCCTGTAAAAAAGTCCAATACACTTTTAAATGATCGTGACAGACAATATCTGGTTCAAATGGCAATTGATGGCTATCCAAAATTTAAAGTTTCTGATATTGAGTTTTACCTACCAAAGCCAAACTATACAATTAATACCCTAACATATCTAAGCGAGAAATATCCGAAAAATAAATTCAGTCTCTTAATCGGTGGCGACAATTTGGAAAGTTTTCATAAATGGAAAAATTATCGAAAAATACTGGAGAACTACAAACTGTACGTTTACAAACGTCCCGGCTGTGAAGTGCAGGAATTTGAAGAAGCAAACATTACAATTCTTGATGCCCCGCAAATGGAAATTTCATCAAGTTTTATCCGCGAAGCAATAAAAGAGGAAAAAGATATACGCTTCTTTTTACCTGAAAAAGTATATCAGTATATTTTGGAGATGGGCTGGTGGAGGTAAAAATAAATTACAATTCTGACTGAAAGTATCTAAATTTTTGTATCAGGGTATAAAATTCTGTTTATAGAACTGACACCAGTTAATGGTTATTTTTTATCTACTATCGGAATTGTTCTTATCAAAGGCAATCTATACATTTCGGGAAAATCTGGGATTCTGTTTCCGTTAAGGTCGGGAAAACTCTGTAAATATTTTACCATCGCCATCCATTCTTTTCCTTCCTGTACACCTTCTTTATCAGCATCAAAATCTATCCATGTTGTTTTGTTATCCTTAACAGGTGTTCCGTCTGCGTGCTTAGGTTCTACTTTGACCAGCCCTAAAGTCATTCCTTTTATTTCGCTTACAAATTCGAGCATATACGAGTTTGCAGTAAGACTGTATAAAGTTTTGTTCTTTTTAGAAAAATCTACTTCCTTATCTCCTATTTCCAATTTCTGAATTTTACGCAATAATCCTTTGCTATCGTCGTAATAAACTGTCAAGCCACTATAAAAACAATAATAAGACGGTTTCATTTTGGGAGCGACTAACAGAAGTTCTATTACATTTTTAATCTCTTTGGGTGTTAAATAAACCTGAGCCAATGGATATCCTGGTAAATTATCCTCACCCTCACCTAAACTTACAACACGAAAAACATCGGTAACAGTCTGGACACCTTTATTCCCAACCCGAATCATATCTCTGACCATACCTGCTGCAATAAGACTAATATCTGTCTTAACAGGGCTAAAATTATTCACATAATATATGATAGCATCAGAAATTACAGGACCTAGATTGCTGGAGTCGAGGTCTGCCTGTTCATCGCAAATAAGTTCGTAGTCGGTTTCAGCTAAAGCTCTGTAATATCCTAATCCCATTGGTTTTAGAATAGTATCATCAATCATTTTGATTCTACCTGCAATTTCCTGATGAATTTTGCAATCCCCATAAATCTTATCATCTACAGGAATAAGCTGATACTTTGCCGAAGCAATCTCTCCATTCTGAATATTTAGTTCAAATCTGCCGATATTTTTTCCTTGAGAACCGGTTTGAACAATAGCCGTACTACCAACCCAAATCGGATCAAATATTTCAGTATGAGTGTGACCACTGACAATTACGTCAATACCTTTAACCTTTTCAGCAAGCTCAACATCTTCACCAGTCCAATTTCCATGTTTATCCTTTGAAACGCCACTGTGTGATAAACATATAACTATATCAACCTGTTCTTCTTCGAGTAAAGTTTTGACAATTTTCTTGGATGTTTTAATTCTGTCCGTAAATTTTAAAGGTGCCGCATTTGGAGCAACTTGCTCGGCATCTTCACCAATTAATCCGAAAACACCAATCTTAAAACCAGCTTTTTCAACAATTTGATATGGTCTTATTACTCCGATATTATATAGATCTTTAAACCAATAATCATCACCTTTCGACTTATCATCAAACTCAACATTTGCAAGTGTTAATGCAGGAATATTTCCATTACTAGTCTTAATACTTGTATTAATAATTCTGATTAGTTTGTACAAACCGAAATCGAACTCATGATTACCCAAGCCAACAACATCGTATCCCATTTCTCCCATAAGAGCTAACTCAAAGCCATATTGTTCCTCAAAGATGTGAAAGAATGTTCCCATAAGAAAATCGCCGGCATCAACAAGCAGAAGATTATCAGGATTTACTTTACGTTCTTCATCAATAATTGCTGCAATTCTTGAAAAACCTGCTTTTGTCATATCGTCACCCACCAAACAAGGAGTGTATTCCAATTCAGGCGAAAACCCTGTAAGATTGCTGTGCAAATCATTAGTGTGCATTATTATCAACTTCCCAGATTTTGGTTGGGAGAACATACTTATTGCAACAAACACACAAATTATAAGTAGAAATAATTTCTTCATGTTTAATAATTTTAGTACCGCTAAAATACCGTTTTTATTGAAAAATACCTATAAAATTTTGCAATTGATCATTATAAATCTGGTAATATTTAAAATACTCCTACTATAAAAAGGTGACTGAGCCTGTCGAAGGCACCTAATAAAGATAAAAGCATTAATCTATTCCTTAAGAAGTTTATCAGCAAATCTTTTTCCAAAATCACGCAACTCAGATTTTTGATCTTTATCTGGTCTAAATTTCATAGGTAAAGCTTTATCAAATATCTCTAATTTAAGATTTCTTAGAATATTTTCAATAATCTCTGCTCCCTCTCCACTCCAACCATAAGAGCCAAATGCAGCAGCAAGTTTTCCTCTGTCACGGATTGGATTTATTAAAGCAAATAATTTATAAACCGGTAGCAGAATATTTTGATTTATTGTCGGACTTCCAACCAGTAAAGCATCTGCAAGTACGAGTTTTGAATCAATTTCTCCAAGATCCATTTTTTCTATATCAAGTACTTCGACTTCTACTGAAGAATTAGTTTTAATGCCTTCTGCTATAGCTTCTGCCATATTACCTGTATAACCGTAAGCAGAAACATAAGCAATTAGAACTTTCTTTTTCTCATGTTCATTCATTTTTATGTACTCTACTGCATACTTTTCAGTTAATTCAACAATTTTTTTATGATGTGTCCTTAAAATAGGTCCATGACCAGTTGCAATAATATCAATATCCAGATTGCGTATCTTCTCAATTGCTCTTAGCATAAATTTGCTATAGGGTTTAAGAATGACATCAAAATAATATTTAAAACTATCTGAATAATCCCCCACTAAATCATCAAACATTTCTTCGGAACAGTAATGAGCACCAAAAGAATCACAAGTAAAAAGAATTCTATCCTCAACGAGATAAGTATAAATTGAATCAGGCCAATGAAGATTAGGAGCTCCTATAAACTTTAGTTTTTTATTTCCAAGATCAAGTTCATCTCCATCCTTTACCACTAAAAACTCAAATTTTCTTTCGTGCATATCCTGCAAGTACTTAATAGCCTGACCACTACCAACGACAACAGCACCTGGAGCTATTTCAAGCAATTTCGAAAGACTGCCAGAATGGTCGGGTTCGGTATGATTAAATATTATATATGAAATTTCAGCAGGATTTACCACTGATTTTACCTTTTTCAAATACTCTTCTGAAAAAGTTTCTTTAGCAGTTTCAATTATTGCTTTTTTATCAGCATCGATAAAATATGAATTATACGTAGTACCATACTCTGTTTCCATTACGATATCAAAAGTTTTAATATCATAGTCACGTATTCCAACCCACTTAACAGATTCAGTTAGATTTAGTATTTCAGCATTCATTTTGTCAATTTTTTATTTCAATATTTTTTATTAGTTTCGCAATATATAATAAACAAATGAAAAACACAAAAGTTCAAAATATTCTAGCTTATACAGACTTTACAGAAGTTGGTGAAAAGAGTATTCTGTGGGCAATTTTCCTTGCAAAAAAGTTTAAAAGAAATCTTCAAATTATCCACGTAATTAATGAAAACACATATAACTATTTCAGTAAAAATGAAACACATTTCGAAGTAAAAGAAACTTTAGAAGAATATTGCAAAACAATAAAAGCAGACCACAATTTGAATTGCGAGTATTTTGTCGATGAAGGTTGTACTTGCACAATTATCAATTCTTTAGCAGAAAGAGTTGATGCATTTCTAATTGTTTTAGGTACTCACGGCAAAAATGATCCTCAGTTCCTATCCGGACAATCTGCTGTAAAAATTATAAGAAAATCTAGAATCCCCTATTTTGTTGTTCAAAAAAACTCACCAGTACCTGACGATCATAAAAACATCGCAATGTCGTTGAATTCACTAAAAGAGATGAAAGAAAAGACTGGTTGGGTAACGTATTTCGCTAAAAATATA
>JAQVEY010000083.1 GCA_028697515.1 Bacteroidales bacterium
CCGAATATAAAAAAACAATATCAAATTCATCTCTAAGTAATTTTGCTGCTTGTATGCATCTTAGATAATGAGCCATCAAATTGTAAGGAGCAAAGAGAATTAGCTTTTTAGTTTTCATTTACAAAACCAGTAACAAAATTTGTTCAGTTATTTTTTTGTTCAAGTGTTAAAAAAAGGCTGTTTCCAAGAAGAAAACAGCCTTTCATTTGAAGAATGTTTTTGACTATTCTGGATGAATTGCTTCAACAGGGCAAACGTCAGCACATGCACCACAATCTGTGCACTGATCTGGGTCAATTTTATAAATATCACCTTCGGAAATTGCCCCTACAGGACATTCATCAATACAAGTACCGCATGCAGTACAGTCATCACTAATTTTGTAAGCCATTTTTCTTATAATTTAAATTAATAATTCTTATAATTACTAAACACAAACTTATATTACATTTTTTTAATCAAAAAGTAAATAATCGCTTTTTTTCAAACACTTCTAATATTTATAATGATTCTAAATAATCGAAATGGATGTAAAAAAACGTCTTAATTAAAGACGTTTTTTATTTCTAGAAGTATTTGGCTCTAAAATCAGATATTTCTGATTTCTTTTCAACTGCTCCAAAAATCTTATATGTTTGAGTTGCATAGTTTCTCATGCTACTTAACTGATCAGATGAAAAGTCGGTTTTCTCAGGAGCTTGTACATTGTTATAAACTTTTACAATAAATACTCCATTGTTTCCTTTTATTGGTTTTGAGATTGTGTTTAAAGCAATCGAAGATATAACTCCATTAACATTTGGCTCTATACCAAATCCAGGTAATGAAAGAGAACTGAAGCTTATATTTGTTAAAGTATCAAGTTTGAGTTCATATTTTTCTGCGATTTTATTTAGATCAGCTTTTGCACTAAGCTCTTTATTGAAATCTGCCATTATTTTTTCAGCTTTTTTGTTCTTTAATACAATAGGCTCAATGATTGTTTTAACTTCTTCAAGAGGTAACACTCCTTTTTCTCGAATAGCTGAAACTTTTACAACGATATATTTGTCAGTGAAATTAAAAACTGTTGAGACATCTCCCTTTTTAGTATTCTCGTCATAAACCCAGCGTACAATATCTCTTGCGTTTTCTATACCACTAATCTTATTGTCAAGCTCATTTAGTTTGCTTGCAAGCCTTTTAACAAGATTGTTTTTAATAATTGCATCATCAAATTTCTTTGCATTAGTATTTTCAGCAGCGAAGTTACTAGCTATTGAAAAATAATAATTCGATGTGCGATCTGAAAAATGAATCTCTTTGTTTAGAGTTGCGAGTTTAATTTTTCTATGAGGTTTTGTTTGATCAGTTATTTTAATCAAATGAACTCCGAATTGTGATTCTACAACTAATAAATCATCTTTTTTATTTGAAAAGCAAGCATCATTAAATTCTTTTACCATCATTCCATCAGTAAACCAACCTAAATCACCGCCTTGATTTTTAGATCCTGGATCTTCAGAATTCATTACTGCCAAAATTGCGAACTCTTCACCTTTTTCTACCATAGTCAACAAACTATCAGCTTTTAACCGGCATTGTTCAATTGTAACCGAATCATTAGGGATGAATAAAATATGGCTTGCCATAACAGAATCGGGACGTTGTGCTACTTCAACTATTTTAGTAAAATAGAACATATTCCTGTCAAGAATTATTTCTGATACAGAGCCTTCGTCAAGTTCGAAAAAGTTTTCAGGTAGTCCAAATGGCAAATTGTCTTTTCCAACAAACATTTCTTGTGTTCTGTGTTCTGTGTATCTATTAGCAAAATCGAGATGTCCATTTTCTAATTCGATAAACTCTTCGTATAATTCGGTTATGCTGTTAAATGTTGCCAAAGTATCTTCTGCCGAAGGTATAATGCTGAAAACAACGTATTCAATATCCCTGCTGGCCTTATCTTCCATAAACATATATTGATGTTCATCGTAATATGTTTTGTAGTCGGATTCAGTAATTTTGATATCTTCGTCAGCTATAGATTTATATGGTTTAAATACAAACTCAAAATCGAAAAGTGTATTCTTCTCTTTATAATCCATCTCTGCCAATACCTTAGGTGTGTAAAAACCTTTTGCTACCATATTATTATACTTGGTGCTTAAGCGGTCTTTTTTAATTATCTGTTTCCAGTAATCAGCAATTATCTGATATCCTGGATCGTCACTAGATTTCTCGAAGAATCTTCTTATAGATGCAGTATCAACTTGTCCAGTTTGCTGATTAGTAAAATTCTGCAGAATGATATAATGAATATTTGCTCCGTAAAGCATATCATTTAATTCTTCATCGCTTACAGACAAACCAACTTCTTTATAATAAGGTTCCATTAAATACTTTTGAAGAATGTCATTCCATGATTGCTCACGAATTTGCTCATCTTCACTGGTTTCAAGGTTTTCCTTACGTTGAGCCACCTTCAGGAAATCACTATGTAATTTGTAATACTCCATAAATTCTTGGTATTCTACATCGTCTCCATTAATTTCAGCAATATCATTACTATTCTTATTAAATAAGCTCTGAAATGTAGAAGGATCAATGATAAATAAAAAGAGTGCAACACCTACGAAAATAATTACAAATACTCCCGCTCTGTTTCTAATCTTTTGTAATACTGCCATTACTATAATTTTTAAATAAAGTTCTTACTTATTTTTCTTTAAATAAATTCAGGCTGCGAAGATAATAAATTAATATTATTTATGAACAATGAAATTAAAATAATTAAATAGTATTTTTGCATACTTAAAAAATAAAGATGTTCAGGCTTATTTTAGACATAGGAAATACTAATGTAAAGCTCTATATTTTTTATAATAATAAAATAATACAAAAAGAAGTCATAACAAGGGATGCGGAAGTAATTGCTTTTTTGAATAATTACGATTTTAAGGAGAAGATTTCTGTATGTATAGTTTCAAAGGTAAGAGAGGTTTCTGTAGATTTAGGTCAATATTTGAGTGAAAAATTTTCCGTAGTTTTTCTTAACTCGAAATTGTTTTTACCATATAAAATGAAATATATTACACCAGACACACTTGGTCAGGATAGAATAGCGGCTGTGGCTGGGGCTTCAGTGCTTTTTCCCGATTCGAGCGTTTTGGTAATAGATGCAGGGACAGCAATTACTTACGACTTTTTACTCAATGGTAATATTTATTGTGGTGGTACAATTAGCCCTGGTATTGGAATAAGATTTCGTTCTCTAAATACTTTTACTGGTAAACTTCCGTTATTGGATATTGATATGGATAAAGATTTATTATTTGGACAAACTACCAACGATGCCATTATAGGCGGTGTACAGAATGGAGTTATACATGAAGTCAGAGGCGTAATAGAATCATATAGTAAAAAATATAAAGATATAGTAGTTATTCTCACAGGAGGTTATAGCTTTTTCTTTGAAAAGTTGTTAAAAAATCGCATATTTGCAGCGCCGGATTTAATAGCAATCGGCTTAAATAAAATTTTAGAAATAAATGTTAAAAAAAATTAGTTTATTATTATTCCTAACATTGGTATCATTTACCATATTTTCACAGGGACGAGTTGGTTCTCCATATACAAGATATGGCATTGGTGATATTTATAGCTGTACTTCGGTGCGAAACTTAAGTTTGGGAGGATTGAGTTATACATTGCCTTATAATAATGACATTAATTTTATTAGCCCAGCCGGAACAAGTGATATAGACACATTAACTTTTATTTTCGATTTTGGGTTTAATGGAGGAATCAGAAAGTATAGTATTCTTGAACCAGAATCAAATCATATTAAATCCGATTTTCAGCTTACTCATTTGTTGTTCGGTTTTTCTGTTACTAAATGGTGGAAAACAAGCATGGGATTGTTGCCCTATAGTAATGTTAGCTACTTAATAAGAGCAAACGACACTTTGCTAAATGTAAATAAAGACTATTTATATTCCGGTAATGGTGGGGTTAACAAAGTATTTTGGAATAATTCTTTTTCACCAATAAAAAATTTATCTATAGGTGTTAGTGCATCTTATCTTTTTGGTAAAATATTTCAGTCAAATGCAATTGATTTTGATGATGAAAGCGGAGCTTACTTAAATATTGTCGAACAAAATACTATAAAAATAAGTGATTTTGCTTTTGACGCAGGCCTTAATTATACTTTGAATTTTAAATCCGAAAATTCTTTGATTATAGGCTTTATATATGGACATAATTCTGAATTAAACAGTCAGAGAAGTACGATTGTTTATAATACTTTGAGTACAGGTAGTTCAGCTATCGTAGATACTGTATATCAATCTGATAAAGAAGAAGGAACAGTTGGCTTGCCACGAAAAACCGGATTTGGGTTAGGATTTAATCATAATGATAGGTTTTTTGTTGGTATTGACTACACTAACTATAACTGGCAAAATTCAAAGTATTTTGGACTTTCTGACAGCCTTAGTAATGGAATGGATTTATCATTCGGAATTGAATTTAAACCAAATGGGTTTAAGGAGGTTTCTTATAATAAATTTTGGGAAGGTGTAAGTTATAGAGGAGGAGTACATTATAACAACACATACTTTGCTTTGGCTTCCGGAGAGACTTTGATTTCTGACTTTGGCATAAGTTTTGGTTTGGGATTGCCAATGAAACGTTCTAAAACATCATATAATTTCTCTGTACAGCTTGGGCAGAGAGGAACTCTTAAGAATAATTTAATTAAAGAAAATTATATTATTTTTGGACTGAGTTTTAATGTTGCAGATATGTGGTTTGTTAAAAGTAAATATGATTAAAATGTAGAATTATGAGAACAAAGATTTATTTACCGTTAATTTTGGGATTCTTTTTGAGCATAAGTGCTTTTGCTCAAGATGAGAAGTATGGAGACGATCCGGAATCATGCAGAATCAATTTATCAACTTATACTGAATTCTTTAATCAAAAGAATTATAAAGATGCTATGCCATCTTGGAGATGGTGTTTTGTTAATTGTCCAGAAGCTACAAAAAATATTTATATTCATGGTACAACAATCATTGAGTATTATATTGGTATAGAAACAGACTCCTTAAAAAGAGAAGCTTATATTGATACTCTTCTAATGGTTTTTGACAATAGGATTAAATATTTTAATCAAAAACCGATGGTTTTAGGACGAAAAGGAACATCTATGTTAAAATACAGACCGTCACTTATTAAAGAAGCCTATGATGTATTTACCGAGTCTTTTAATTTAGCCGGTAATGAAAGCGAATACTTTGTATTAGGATTTTATATGAATACAACAGTAGTTCTGTTTACTGGTGGCGTTATTACAAAAGAAGAGGTCGTTGAAAATTATTCAAAGATTAGTGATGTTCTTAATTATCAGATTGGTAATGAGCCTGATGAGAAGAAACGTGAGAAGATTGTTGAAGTCGCTAAATCTGTTGAAGATATGTTCGTTAACAGTGGTGCTGCAGATTGTGGAGCAATTATCAGCCTTTTTGGACCTAAATTCGAAGCTGAGCCAGAAAATATAGAACAAGCTAAAAAAATTCTGTATTTACTTGATAGAGGAAATAGTGATGAATGCAAACTTTCTGACCTTTACATTAAGGCTGCTGTTGCTGTATTTAGTTCTGATAAATCATCTACTTCTGCTCATCAGATTGCGCAAGGCTATTTCAAAAGAGGAGATAATGAAAATGCCGAAAAATTCTACTTGGAAGCAATAGATTTGGAAACAGATATATTGAAAAAGGCAGATATGTTTTATGAACTAGGATTGTTGTATTACGGAAATTTTAAAAACTTTCCTAAAGCAAGACAAGCAGCACGTAGTTGTATTGCAAATAATCCTAATCACGGAAAAGCTTATTTATTAATAGGCAGATGTTATGCTGCTGGTGGGTCTTGCGGTGAGACAGCCTTTGAAAAGAAAAGTATTAACTGGCTGATTGTTGACCAATTTGTTAAGGCAAAAACTGTTGATGCTTCTATAAGTGATGAGGCTAATGAATTAATAGGAAGATATTCAGCAAGCTTTCCAACACAAGAAGAAGGTTTCTGGGTAAATATTAACGAAGGACAAACTGTTACTATTGGCTGTTGGATAAACGAAACAACTACTGTAAGATACATCAAATAGTTGAAATTTTTTAAAAAACATAATATGCCACTTTTAATCGTGCTGGTTATTTCAATCAGCACGATGTTTGTTTGTTGTAAGAATGATATTGAAACCATTAATCGAATTACCGAAACCAATAAATTACCTTCTTTTATCGTTACGAATCTCGAAACTTGCTTTAGTGATTCAGGCATAGTTAAAATAAAAATTTATGCCCCCGAACTTGTAAGGTACGATAAATCTGAAGTACAATATGATGAATATCCTCAGGGGATAAATGTTGAATTTTTTAACGAAGCTATGCAGGTTACGGGTACATTAAAATGTAATTATGCAAAATATCTTGTTACTGATGAGATTTGGGAAGCCAAATCTGATGTAGAAGTAAATAGCGTAGAAAAGGAAGAAAAAATAAATACTGAATTGTTGTATTGGGATATGAAAAAGGAAATAATATATTCTGATAAATTCGTTAGAATAACAACTTCTGACGAAATATTATTCGGAGAAGGATTTGAGTCAAATCAGGAATTTACAAAATGGAAGATTTTAAAACCAACAGGTACAATAAAAATTAAAGATGAATAAAACGAAATTTAAATTTGTTGTTCTTATTGAATATGCCTGGCTTGTTATGGCAGCTTTTTGTTTGATAGTAGGGATATACTATCAAAGTAAGATTGGACTAAGTAAAGTTTGGCTTATTTATTCAATGAGTGTGGTAAGTGTTGGAATGTTTGGTGTAAGAAGGATGCAGAGAAAGAATCTGGAAAAGAGAAATAGAAGAAAGATAGACTAATGGATTGGATAGTTTTAATTATTGCGATAATTCTTTCCGCTTTTTTTTCGGGAATGGAAATTGCATTTGTGGCATCGAATAAATTGAGACTAGAATTAGCATCTAAAGAATCAGGACTGCGTTCAAGAATTTTATCATTGTTTAACAATAATCCTTCCCGTTATATTTCTGCAATGCTTATTGGTAATAATATTGTTTTGGTTGTTTATGGTATTTTTATGGCTAGAATTCTTACCAATCCAATTAACCAATATGTAAGTAATGAATTCTATGTTTTATTATTACAAACGATAATTTCAACTTTAATTATTTTAATTTTTGGTGAATTTGTACCTAAAACCTTATTCAGAGCCATCAGCAATTCGGCATTAAAGACATTTTCGGTACCTTTAGCAATATTTTACTATTTGTTTTATCCAATAGCATCAGCAACAGTATGGTTTTCAGCAAAAGTTATTAGGTTGTTTTCAAAAACAAATATTGATTATAAAATAGAGGAAAGGGTATTCGGAAAAATTGATATTGAAGACATTATTGAAAAGAGTAAATCAAATAATATGCAGTCACAATCATCTCAGGAACTAAGAATTTTTCAGAATGCGATGGATTTCTCCTCAATTAAACTTCGTGAGTGTATTATTCCCCGAAATGATATTGTTGCTGTTTCAATCAATATCGAAATTTCGAAACTTAGAGAACGATTTATAGAATCGGGTCATTCAAATATTTTAGTTTACAGAGATAACACTGATCAAATAGAAGCTTATGTAACTGTTAAAGATATTTTTAAAAATCCGCAAAAACTTAGAAATATTATGCGGCAGGTATTAATAGTTCCCGAAACGATGTCTGCAAAAAAACTTTTCGAAAACCTTGTAAAAGAAAATAAAAGTTTGGCTATTGTTGTTGATGAATTTGGGAGTACAAGCGGTATGGTAACAATCGAAGATATCTTAGAGGAGATTTTTGGAGAATTTGAAGACGAACATGATGCTCCTGAAATGGGGGTTCAGGTCACTAATGATGGTAATTTTATTCTATCAGGACGTCAGGAAATAGATGTATTTAATGAAGAATATGGTTTTGATCTTACCGAATCAGATGAATATGAAACCATGGCTGGTTATATTCTCTTTCATACTGGGGTTTTTCCAAAAGAAGGAACAGTATTAACGATTAATGATAATGGTAAATCTTTTAAATTTAAAATTATAAAAGTTCAAGATACGAAAATTGAAAAGCTAATGCTTTTTGATATTTAGACAATAGATTGTTTTACTGAAAATTATTTTGTGCTTTATATCTTCATATCCTCATACATTTTTTTATACATTTGTGCCTCATAAGGAAATGAATATGATTAATGAAAGCATACTTCAAACTATAGTTGAGACTCCAATTATCGAAATAAATATATTAAATCAAAATCTTCATACTTCTATATTTTTAAAAGTAGAG
>JAQVEY010000084.1 GCA_028697515.1 Bacteroidales bacterium
ACGTGGCAGTGAATCCAATATTTCAAGATATTCATCTTCAGTTAAAAAGTCCTGTTCCTGAATACCGTCAATTGCTTTTACGCCTGGCTGTATTACAATATATCTTTCATAATAAATTATTGAATCGAGCTTTTTCCCCGGTAATCCTAACAAATAACCAATTTTATTTGGTAATGTTTTAAAATACCAGATATGAGCAACCGGAACTTCTAGTTTAATATGTCCCGTTCTTTCGCGTCTTACTTTTTTCTCAGTAACTTCAACGCCGCATCTGTCACAGACAATCCCCTTATATCTAATTCTTTTGTACTTACCGCAATGACATTCATAATCTTTAACCGGACCAAAGATTCTCTCACAAAATAAACCATCTCTTTCGGGTTTATATGTACGGTAATTAATTGTTTCCGGTTTAGTTACTTCTCCGCTTGACATTTCTTGAATTTCTTCAGGAGAAGCCAAACTTATAGTAATCTGTGAAAAATTGTTCTTTACCTTATTATCTTTTCTAAAAGCCATATTATGAGCTATTTAATTTTATTATTTTAATCAAGATCCACTCTCAGACATAATCCTCTTAATTCGTGCAATAACACATTAAGAGATTCCGGTATTCCAGGTTCAGGCATTTGCTCACCTTTAACAATACTTTCGTATGTTTTAGCACGCCCCATAACATCATCTGATTTTACGGTTAATATTTCCTGAAGTATATTAGCAGCTCCAAAAGCTTCTAGAGCCCATACTTCCATTTCACCGAAACGCTGTCCGCCGAACTGAGCTTTACCACCTAAAGGTTGTTGTGTAATTAACGAATAAGGACCAATAGAACGAGCATGCATCTTATCTTCGACCATATGTCCTAACTTAAGCATATAAATAACACCAACTGTTGCTGGTTGGTCAAATGGTCTGCCTGTTCCACCGTCATAAAGATAAGTTTTACCATAACGTGGTACTCCTGCTTTATCGGTAAATTCATTTATTTGCTCTATGCTAGCACCATCGAAAATTGGAGTCGCAAATTTGCATCCTAGTACTTTTCCTGCCCAACCTAATACTGTTTCATAAATTTGGCCTAGATTCATACGTGAAGGTACACCCAAAGGATTTAATACTATATCAACAGGTGTTCCATCTTCTAGGAAAGGCATATCTTCCTGACGAACGATTCTTGCTAAAATACCTTTATTACCGTGTCGTCCTGCAAGTTTGTCACCTACTTTAACAGTACGTTTACTTGCAACGTAAACCTTAGCCAACTGCATAATACCTGCTGGCAACTCATCTCCAATAGTAATATCAAGCTTTTTACGACGATATCTACCTTCCAACTGCTTTTGCTCAATCATATAATTAAATAAAAGCTTTGAAATAGTATCATTCCTTGACTTATCTGTTGTCCATCTATTTGGGCAAATATTAATATAATCTAAATCTGCCAACAACTTTTGAGTAAACTTTGTCCCCTTGGTAATAATCTCATTATTGAAATTATCTTTAACCCCTTGAGAAGTTTTACCATTAACTAAGACAAATAATTTCTCTATAAGATTTGATTTTAGCTTAGCTGATTCTTCCTGCTGTTTTGAGTCTATATTTTCGAGCAGTATCTTATCTTGAGCTTTACATTTTTTGTCTTTAATGGTTCTCGAAAATAATTTCCTGTCTATAACAACACCATTTGTTGAAGGTGAAGCTTTTAAAGAGGCGTCTTTAACATCACCAGCTTTTTCACCGAAGATTGCTCTTAAAAGTTTCTCTTCTGGAGATGGATCACTTTCACCCTTAGGAGTAATTTTACCAATAAGAATATCACCAGGTTTTACATAAGCCCCAATTCTGATAATACCGTTCTCATCAAGGTCTTTTGTCGCCAATTCACTTACATTAGGTATATCTGAGGTGAGCTCTTCCATTCCTCTTTTTGTTTCGCGAACTTCTAGTTGATAATCTGTTATATGTATAGATGTAAATACGTCTTCCCTAACTACCCTTTCGTTGATTACAATAGCATCCTCAAAGTTATAACCTTTCCAAGGCATAAATGCAACTTTAAGATTTCTTCCCAATGCTAACTCACCATCTTCAGTACCATAGCCTTGAGTTAAAATTGTACCTTTCTCAACAAAATCACCTTTTTTAACAATTGGTTTAAGATTGATACATGTATTTTGATTGGTTTTGGCAAATTTAGGTATAATATACGTTTTAACTTCATCAGTAAAACTTACAAATTTCTCTTCTTCGCTACGCTCGTACCTTATGGTAATTTTATTAGCATCAACATATTCAACGAGTCCTTTACCTTCTGACACCAACAAAATTCTTGAATCCTGAGCCACCATATGTTCAATTCCGGTACCAACTATTGGAGCTTCAGGCTTTAATAATGGAACTGCCTGTCGCATCATATTCGATCCCATCAAAGCACGGTTAGCATCATCATGTTCAAGAAAAGGTATCAATGAAGCTGCAATAGAAGCAATCTGATTTGGAGCCACATCCATTAAATCAATCTTCTCCGGCTCAATCATTAAGTAATTACCTTCGTTTCTTGATCTAACTTTTGGAGAAATAAAAACTCCCCCATCATCTATTTTAGCATTTGCTTGTGCAATAACTTTTGATTCTTCGTTTTCAGCACTTAGATAAATTACATCATTAAACTTAACCGTTCCTTCAGCAACAGTTCTATAAGGTGTTTCAATAAATCCAAGTTTGCTAATTTTTGCATAAACACACAAAGAAGAAATCAAACCAATATTTGGACCTTCAGGGGTTTCAATTGGACATAACCTACCATAGTGAGTATAATGCACATCTCTTACTTCGAATCCTGCTCTTTCGCGTGATAAACCACCAGGGCCTAAAGCCGAAAGTCTTCTTTTATGTGTAATCTCAGCCAGTGGATTAATCTGATCCATAAACTGTGATAACTGATTCGTACCAAAGAATGAATTTATAACTGAAGACAAAGTTTTAGAATTGATCAAATCGATTGGATGGAATACTTCGTTGTCACGAACATTCATTCTCTCACGAATAGTACGAGCCATACGAGCCAATCCGACACTAAACTGATTTCCGAGTTGTTCACCAACAGTACGTACTCTACGATTACTCAAATGGTCAATATCATCTATATCTGCTTTCGAATTTATCAATTCGATAAGATATTTGATTATCGCAATAATATCTTCTTTGGTCAAAACCTTTGTTTCTTCCGATATACTCAAATTGAGTTTGTGATTAATCCTGTAACGACCAACATCACCCAAATCATATCTTTTATCGGAAAAAAACAATTTATCAATAACATCACGTGCAGTTGCTTCATCTGGTGGCTCACTGTTTCTCAATTGTCTGTATATATGAACTACAGCTTCCTTTTCAGAATTGCAAGGGTCTTTTTGCAAAGTGTTATAAATAATCGCAAAATCCGAAATATTTTGATTCTCTTTATGTAATAAAATTGTTTTCGTTCCCGAGTCAACAATTTGATCTATATGATGATTTTCAATTATTGTTTCACGGTCAATAATTACCTCGTTACGCTCAATTGAAACGACTTCAGCAGTATCTTCATCTACAAAATCTTCAATCCAGGTTTTTAACACTCTAGCTGCAAGTCTGCGTCCTACAACCTTTTTTAAAGCTGTTTTCGAGACTTTCAATTCATCAGCCAAACCAAATATTTCGAGGATATCTTTATCGCTTTCGAAGCCTATTGCTCTTAAAAGAGTTGTTACTGGTAATTTTTTCTTTCTGTCAATGTAAGCATACATTACCGAATTAATATCAGTAGCAAATTCTATCCATGATCCTTTGAAAGGAATAATTCTAGCAGAATAAAGCTTTGTACCATTTGCATGAATAGATTGACTGAAGAAAACTCCGGGCGATCTGTGCAATTGTGAAACAACTACTCTTTCAGCTCCATTTATTACAAATGTTCCATAAGGAGTCATGTAAGGAATTGTACCCAACCAAACATCTTGAACAGAAGTTTCAAAATCTTCATGGTCTGTATCAGTACAATACAGCTTAAGTTTTGCCTTTAAGGGAACACTATAAGTTAAACCTCTTTCGATACATTGCTCAATACTATACCTTGGAGGATCGAGCGAATAATCTAAAAATTCCAATACAAAATTGTTTCTCGTATCAGTAATTGGAAAATTATCCTGAAAAACCTGAAATAAACCTTCTGATTTTCTTTGTTCTGCAGTAGAGTCTAACTGACAAAATTCTTCATATGATTTAATCTGAACATCTAAAAAATCAGGATATTCCAATTGATTTTTAATTATTGAAAAATTTACTCTTTGCTTTGTATTAACAGTCATTTGTGCAATTATTAAATGAGAACCTAAACATTAACAACGAAAGGTTTAAAACCCTTAAAGGGTTTTAAACCTAAAAATTATTCAATATATTTTGCTTATTTAAGTTCAACTTCCGCACCTGCTTCTTCTAACTGAGTTTTAAGTGCGTTTGCTTCATCTTTAGTAACTCCTTCTTTTATAGGTTTTGGAGCTTCGTCAACCAGAGCCTTTGCTTCTTTCAGGCCTAATCCTGTTAATTCTTTTACTAATTTAACTATTTGAAGTTTCTGCGGTCCAGCTGCTTTCAAAATTACATCGAATTCTGTTTTTTCAGCTTCAGCAACAACTTCAGCACCACCTGCCATAGGTCCTGCAACTGCTACAGCAGCAGTTGCAGGTTCAATACCGTATTCATCTTTCAGGATACCTGCCAATTCATTTACTTCCTTAACAGTAAGGTTAACTAATTCTTCTGCTAACTTCTTAAGATCTGCCATTTTAATTGATTTTAACTTGTTATATACTTTATTTTCTAATCTCTTTCTGATAAGGTTTTTACCAAACCTCCCAGCAAATGTTTACTTGATTCTAGTTGTCCAAGAACAGTCTTCATTGGTGATTGTAACAACATAATTACATCTCCAATAAGCTCCTCTTTAGATTTCAGCATTGCCAATAAATCAAGTTGATTTTCACCAACGTAAAATGATTCTTCTGCAAACGCTGCCTTAAAAAGAGGTCTGTTGTTCTTCTTATTAAGCTCTTTAATAAGCTTACCGGGAACATTAGCAACATTACAAAACATAATAGATGTGTTTTGATTTAACACATCAAAAAGTTCTTCATAATTTCGCCCTGTTCTTTCTAAAGCTTTCCTAAAGAAGGTGTTCTTAACAACAATCAGTTCAATGTCTTTTTCGAAACACTTTTTTCTAAGCTCATAAGTTTGCTGAGCATTAAGTCCTGAGATATCAGTCAGGTAAAAATGACTGTATTCCTCAATAACAGACTGTAAGCTTTCGATAAGGGCATTTTTATCTTCTCGTTTCATAACCGGCAATTTCTAATTACTAATTAATTGATTTAGGATCGATCTCTACACCGGGACTCATAGTACTTGAAAGGTATATACTTTTAATATATGTACCTTTTGCTGCAGCCGGTTTAAGTTTAACAATAGTCTGAACCAATTCATTTGCATTATCTACAATTTTCTCAGGACTAAACGAAACTCTACCGACTCCGGCATGTATAATACCATACTTGTCCACTTTAAAGTCGATCTTACCCTTTTTTACATCTTCGACAGCTTTTCCGATCTCCATTGTAACTGTTCCGGTTTTCGGATTTGGCATCAAACCTCTTGGACCTAAAACACGACCCAATTTTCCAATCTTTGCCATAACCATAGGCATTGTAATAATAATATCGATATCTGTCCAGCCTGCCTGAATTTTATCAATATAATCATCAAGACCTACGAAATCCGCACCTGCATCTTTTGCTTCTTGCTCTTTATCTGGTGTACACAATACTAAAACACGTATAGTCTTACCAGTTCCGTGTGGTAATGTTGTTATACCTCTCACCATTTGATTGGCCTTACGAGGATCAACACCCAAACGGACATCAAGATCAATTGATGCATCAAATTTAGTGTAAGAAATATCTTTCACTAGTTTTGCAGCTTCCTGAAGATCGTACTTCTTGCCCTTTTCAACTTTAGCTAAAGCGTCTTTCCTTTTTTTGCTAATTTTTGTCATTTCAAAAAGTACTTTAATTATTTTTTAATAGGAGAAACACCACTTATTGTAATCCCCATACTTCTAGCTGTGCCTGCAACCATGCTCATTGCTGATTCAATTGTAAACGCATTTAAATCTGTCATCTTGGCTTCGGCAATAGATCTTACCTGATCCCAAGTTACTGACCCGATTTTTACACGATTAGGTTCTGCGGAACCTTTTTTCAATTTTGCAATTTCCATAAGTTGAACAGCAACCGGAGGAGTTTTAACGATAAAATCAAAGGATTTATCACTATAATAAGTGATAATAACAGGTAATACTTTACCTGGTTGGTCTTGTGTTCTGCCATTAAACTGTTTGCAGAACTCCATGATATTTAGTCCTTTAGATCCTAACGCCGGTCCTAACGGCGGAGAAGGATTTGCGGCACCTCCCTTTACTTGTAGTTTTATAAAACCACTAATTTGCTTTGCCATAAACTTTCTTCTAAATAAAGATTACTCTTTTTCTACTTGTATAAATCTAAGTTCAAGCGGAGATTTGCGGCCAAATATTTTGACCATAACCTTAAGCTTTTTCTTTTCATCATACACTTCTTCTACAACACCACTAAAACCATTGAACGGACCGTCAATTACTTTAACAGCCTCACCTGGGAAAAACGGAACATTAATCTCTTCATCACTTTCGGCAAGTTCATCAACTTTACCTAAAATCCTTGCAACTTCGTCGTTTCTCAAAGGTACTGCTTGTCCATCCTTGGTTCCGAGAAATCCGATAATACCGGGAATACCTCTTATTATATGCTCTATTTCACCGTCTAGAGCAGCATAAATTAAAATATACCCTGGAAAGAAATTTCTTTCCTTATGAACCGGCTTCCCTTTTCTAACCTGATAAACTTTTTCAGTTGGTATTAATACCTGAGATATCTGATTAGTTAGACCCAATTTGGCAATTTCGGCGTCAAGATATTCTTTCACCTTTTTTTCTTTGCCACTAAGAGCTCTTACAACATACCATTTTTTTACAATCTCCGACATAACCAACTAATTTTTGGTTTAATAAAAAATTCCGTAAACGAATTCGAGGAGTTCTTTAAATGTAAAATCCATCAAAAAAACGACTACGGCGAATATTAAGGAAGCAACCATTACTACAACAGCACTACTTTGCAATTCTGACCATTTTGGCCAAGTTACTTTATGAACAAGTTCACTATAAGTATCTATGAAATATGCTTTAATTTTGCTCATCTTTATAAGTCTTTGCACGGGAGGAGCGACTCGAACGCCCGACACCTGGTTTTGGAGACCAGTGCTCTACCAACTGAGCTACACCCGTAAAAAAGTAAGTAAGATGCAAGCATCTCACTTACTAATTTTACATATTATTATTCAACAACTTCAATTATCTGACCAGCTCCTACTGTTCTTCCACCTTCGCGGATAGCAAAACGGAGACCTACATTTATAGCAACCGGATAAATCAATTCAACAGTAATTGTAACGTTATCACCAGGCATAACCATTTGAACACCTTCCGGCAATTGAATTTCGCCAGTAATATCAAGTGTTCTCAGGAAGAATTGTGGACGATAATTATTGTGAAATGGAGTATGACGACCACCTTCTTCTTTTTTCAAAACATAAATTTCAGCTTTGAATTTAGTATGTGGTTTAATTGTACCCGGAGCTGCAATAACCTGACCTCTTCTAACCTCTTCTTTATCAACACCACGAAGTAATAAACCAACGTTATCACCTGCTTCACCTCTATCAAGAATTTTACGGAACATTTCAACACCAGTAACAACGGTTTTACGTGCTTCGGCACCTAGACCAATTATGTGAACTTCATTTCCTGTTAAAACAACACCAGTTTCGATACGACCAGTAGCAACAGTACCACGTCCTGTAATTGAGAATACATCCTCAACAGGCATTAAGAAAGGTTTTTCGTTGTCACGTGGAGGAATTGGAATCCAAGTATCAACAGCTTCCATAAGCTCTTCTACTTTAGCTTCCCACTGAGGTTCACCATTAAGTGCACCCAAAGCAGAACCTCTAATAACTGGACAATTTTCACCGTCAAATTTATAGAAGGTTAGCAATTCGCGTACTTCCATTTCAACTAATTCTAACAATTCCTCATCGTCAACCAAGTCAACTTTATTAAGGAAAACAACAATTCTTGGAACGTTTACCTGACGAGCTAACGAGATATGTTCGCGAGTCTGTGGCATTGGACCATCTGTTGCAGCAACTACGATAATTGCACCATCCATCTGAGCAGCACCTGTTACC
>JAQVEY010000085.1 GCA_028697515.1 Bacteroidales bacterium
ACATCTATCCCAACATAAACATTTTCTCCTGAGAAATTCAATTCTTGATTGTTGCTTAGCATAATTTTCTAATTTTGATAATTGTCAAAGTTCGTAAAATTTTCACTTTGCAAACATAAGGTCTCAGCCACCTGCATACTGCTAGGTGACTGAGCGGAGCCGAAGTCACCGTTAACAAATTCTACTCAAATACCAATTTCTCAACCTTCACCAACTTCCCCTCAACAAACAAATTACAAACATAAACCCCCGCTTTCCACCCTTTTGTTGGAATTATCGTTGTTTCGCTTGTAACTGGAATAACAGATTTTAAATGCCCGTTTAGCCCCGCAATTTTTATTTCTGCATTATTGTAATTTGGCAGAGTAACTTTTACAGTAAAATCATTACTGCTTGGGTTTGGATGTACCTGCATATCGATTTTCTCATATTGAGGCAGTTCATTTCCAAGTTCTATGTAAATTGTTTTATTGGCTGTTTTTACACATTCGCCATCAGTTACAGTAACCTGCACATTATATTCGCCAGCTTCTGTGTATGTATGCTCCACGGCGGTGGTTGAGCTTGTCGAAACCCCGCCATCATCAAAGTCCCATTCCCAACTATCAACATAAGGATTATTATTGTATAAATTCACATCAACTTCGCCACCATTTAAGTAAAAAGTATCTGCATAAGTGTTTATGCGAGGTTTTAGGTAATGGCAGCCGTTATCGGGCATGTAGAGTTTGGCAATTCCGGTAGCACGTTGGTTATTGGATGTTGAAAATAATCCACCGATTATTAAAGTATCTCTGAAATGTTCAAGTGCCATTATGGAGTTGTTAAAATTTCCTCCAATGCTATCCCATGACTCTCCGTTCCATTTATTTATAAACGTTTCATATGTGCCTTCTGCTTCGTGATATACTATTCCATTGCCAACATAAATATCTCCATGATACATTTGTAATCCTTTATACCAAGTAAGCCAATTATGTAAATCTCCCATAGGGTTTATCTTAAATCCATCCCACATCGCAACTCCCATAGAGATTTCTCCAACTGCTTCAGTAAATTCACCTCCAAAGTACAAAAAACTATTTATTGTGTCAACTTCAAGATCATAAACTACCCCATCTATTATATACTCCATAGTTTCCCACTCTCCGTTACCTAGATATCTTCTTAATCCCCAATAACCCCCAGCATATAGTTCCCCGTTTAAAGTTTCAATAGCCTGAGTCCACATGCCCATAAAACCAATGTTGATGCCATGTCCATTAAAATATGCTGCTATTTTATGATAAGGACTTCCACTGATAGTTTCGAAATTTCCACATAAATATAATGTGTCTCTTATTGTCTTTAAATCAAAAACGGCCTCACCTGGCTTTCCAATTTTAGCCATTTGCCAAGAATTGCCATTCCAAGCTGCTAGTCTAACTAAATTTGAATTACCAGATACTCCATTAAAACTTCCGCCAATATACAAGGTATCTTTATATATTGTAACACACTTAACAATACCCCAATCAATACCCTCATCATAAGTTCTGATATGGTCACCGTGCCAGCTAGCAATTCCAACAGATAGTTGATCGTTAACATAATAAAATCCACCACCTATATATAACACACTGTCGCCATCATTGTATAAATCATAAACATAAGGATCCCAAATGCTATCAAGTCCAACAAAATTGTAGCTCCATTCCTGTGCTTTTGTGGAAATTGCAAACGTAAACACAAATATTATAATTAGAATCGTTTTCATAAAATATTAATTTAAGGCCAGCATCTCTTAAATGAGACACTGGCCTATTAAATTATTGAGTAATAACAAGTTTTTTAAATTCAACAAGTTTGTTGTCAACAATCAATCCATAAGTATAAACCCCAGGAATCAAATTGTCTTTGCTAATTGTTAAAACATTTTCGCCTTCAAACACTTCATATTCTTTAATTTTTCTACCATACATATCATTCAGTACAATTATGCCGATTGAGCCTTCTGGAATAAAATAATCAACATAAGTAACACTAGTAAAAGGATCGGGATAGTTTTCTGTAATATAAGCATCTGTATCTGGGATAATAAAATCTACTGGTTTTACCAATTGAGGTTTACTGCGTGTATTCATCAGTTCACATTCAGGTACTGTTTCTCGGCTAATTAAATACAACACAGACTGAGCTGCTGCAGTAGCCGGACCATGAGGACATTGAAAGGCCAAATCCTTTACAAAGTTGTATTCTTCCAGATTCATATCAAAAATAGTTTTACCACTCTGATACAAAGATAGCAATAATTCTTTATATGCGACCCAATCTGACAGCTCAGGATATTGTGAATCAAGTTGATTAATAATAATTTGCGCATCAGCATAGTTGCCCGACATAGTATAATCTCCAGCAATCACAACATATGAATCAGCCGAGTTGTCTGATTGTAACAAATTAATTGCATCTTGTTCTCTATTATTAACAGTATCAGTTAATATGCTAACAAGATTGTTTAAATACAATTGTTTTTCAAGAATTGTTTCGTCGAGTTTTCTATTAAGGAATGCTGGTGTTACAACACCCGGATTGTAAGATTGTAAAGGCAAAAGTATGTTTGCAGTACCAGAAGGGATAGTTGAAATTCTTTCGAAGAAAAATGGCTCAACACTTGAGCTTACAGGTAAATTTAGTAGCATTACATTCTTGAAGTTCCCATGTGA
This sequence comes from Bacteroidales bacterium, assembly GCA_028697515.1. GTDB lineage: Bacteria > Bacteroidota > Bacteroidia > Bacteroidales > ML635J-15 > Bact-19. Next base: position 2,706 of record JAQVEY010000085.1, read on the forward strand.
TAATGGATACTCAATAAACAACGCTGTTAATACTGTATCCGATAGAGGTGAATTTTCAATAAGCAAATTCTTCAATCTTCCATTAGCCATATTGCTATAAATAGCATTTAATAACTCCTGGGTTTGTCCATTATCTAATGATTCCTTCATCTCTGCTAATTCTGTTTTAATTACTTCTACTGCATTATATAAGCTATCAAGTGTAATAAATACCTGCGAATCAAAACCTGGAGGTAAAAACCAAATATCAGGAACTAATAAAGGACATGATTGTGCATTTGTAAATTTTGGATAATGTACAGACCCTAAAACTGTGTAAACATCATTTGGATTTGGGATTGTTTGAAATGGAGATTCATGATGGTAATAATAGTAAGTATTATCTGAATCAACTCGTTTCGGGTTTGGTACAGATCCTAAGAACTCATTGCCGGCACCATATTTTGTTTGATTTGGCACGGTTACACTCATTGGTGGAGGAGTATATCCCTGATTGGCTAAAAACCCTGTATTATCTATATTAATTGGTGTTACAGACGAAGTATTATTGTAACACATATTACATCTTAATCTTAATTTTGGATTATATGCATCCGCTAACATATTGGTATTACAGTTTTCAAAGATATTACCGCGCCAATCATCATGAGAAGCTGCGATATCTGCTCTAACATCACCGCCTCCAAGGCCTGAATTTGAGATTTTTACACCATTAGGTAATCTTAGAAAATCATTTTCCGAAATTAAAAATTTTGATGCTCCAGTAGTATTGATTCCTGTTCCATTTATTGACATCGGATTGCCGCTACCGAATGTATTTTCCTGAATTTTGTCATACATTCCATTTGTAATATTAATATGGTTGCCGGTTTCGCTGCCTACACCAGGGATGTTATCAAAAGTGTTGCGTGTTATTCTATGACTACTTGATGCATAAGCATCATAATTCATAATGTTTATACCAGTAATCATAAAAGTAAAATCACAAACGGCCACATCATATCTTGATTGATAAGATTCAATTCCAGTTTGCATGTTTTTAAAGTCACAGTTTTTAACAACTTTGAAATTTTGCTTATGTGACCAAATGCCTGCAACTGTTCTCTGATAAGGATTTGCTGGACCAGCCCATGGGTTTCTCGGATTTATCTGATTCGGGTAACCATAAGGCGAGAATCCGAAACCATAAGGGTCAGGGTGGTTAATATGATAAGCAGGATCGAGTAGCGGGGCATTACAAATAAATTGACAATTGGTAATTTTACTGTCATTATTGTATGGATAAAACATAGTTTGCACCATCTTGACATCAATTCCATTGTTTTCAAAAGTTACGTTTTGATTTCCCACAACCATTTTGCCATCATATCCTTTAATATAAAAAGGTAAGGCACCTGTAAAAGATTCTACCATACATGTATAGTCCATATTGCGTTCACCCAGCAAAACAGCAATGTGGGCATTTTTAACAATAGATGGCTCTTCAGGACTACCATAAAAATTAACCGAACCAATATGTGGATTTGGAGAATACGGCCCTTGTCCATGTACTTCGATACCTTGCCACATGTGATCACATTCGGGTCCTAGCTCCCAAGAAGTAAATACAGATGCAACACTGTTTAATGTAGCTTTTGGTTCGACTATAATTCTACCTTTTGGTCCCATATGTATTGTACATTGCTTTAGAGTGAGTGTTGCACCGTCTTCAATGACTAATCTGTCATTAATCCACACCTGTCTATTATCCCATTGTTCTGTTGTACCTGCGTCAATTTCCCAATACCAAGCATAGTAAACATTAGGATCATAATCGTCTTCCACAGCAGTACAATAACAGTTAGATGGATAAACATAAACTTGTTCCTCATAAGTGTTGGCACAATTGCCTTGAGTCATAGTTAGAGATGCACAATAAAAACCTTCATATTCATAATCAAGTATCATCAAGAAATCTGCACCAATTGTCCCATTTCCAAGTTCCCAGTAATATTCGTAGTCTTCATAATCATCCCAATCTACCGATGTTGGATAATAGTACATCCCATTATTTTGTATAGATGTTAGATTTAAGCATTCTGGTGCCCAATCAAAATGAGCATCAACCGAATAGCTTTCGATATTTGCTACTGCTTCAGCACTACAGCCTGTAGTATTATCAGTAACAGTAACAAAATACTGTCCAGGATACTGGTTATTGATTTCATCGTCCGTTTCACCATTAGACCAAATGTAGCTAAATGGTCCCGGTATATTTGTTACTATTACTTCTGCCGAACCTGTATTGTCATTATTGCAAGCATTTTCGGTACTAATTTCAAGTAAGGGAATAGGAAATGAATCAACAATATAAAATCCTTCTAAAAAGCATCCATTAGCGTCTGTAACTGTAAAGAAATATTGACCTGCAAATAATTCACTAATATCTTCTGTATTCGCAGTGAAACCATCGGGTCCTGCCCATTCAAAACTCAATGGTTCGTCACCACCTATAATAGTTTGGGTTATAGAACCATCATTTTCTCCTTCACAAGTATGTACAACTAAAGAATCCTTAATTGCCATATTACTACCTTCAATATGTATTGTATCAATTCCCTCGCAACCATGTATGTCGGTAACAGTAACAGAATAATAAGTATCTGGTTCATCAACTTCTATTACTTGAGTGTTTTCATCTGTACTCCAATGGTATGAGGACCAGCCTTCTCCTGCATCAAGGGTTATGGGTACCATGTTGCAAATAATAGTGTCTTCTGCATTTATGGTTACTTCAGGAATAGGATAATTTAAAATAACAGATGAAATTGTACTGAAACATCCATTATCTGAGTTTGTAACTGTAACAGTATAATTTCCTCCTATCAAATTAGAGATAATTGCTGTATTCTCACCATTAGACCATTCGTAAATAAATGAACCGGTCATATTTGTAACACTAACTTCAAGTGTTCCCGAATTTTCTTCATAACATATAGTATCGCTTGTTATTGCTAAGTCAGGATTTTCAAAATCATTAATTATATACTGAGCAAATGCCTGACATCCGTTTACATCTGTAACAGTAAAAAAATACTGACCTGCATACAAATTACTAATATCTTCTGTATTAGCAGTAAATCCATTTGGTCCTGTCCATTCAAAAATCATAGGATAGTCACCTCCATTTATAGTATGCGATATAGAACCTATGTTTGCCCCTTCGCAAGTATATGCTATTATCGTATTAAATATGAACATATTGGAACCCTCGATATAAATTGTATCAATTCCCTCGCAGCCATGTATGTCAGTAATTGTTACAGAATAATAAGTATCTGGTTCATCAACTTCTATCACCTGAGTGTTTTCACCTGTACTCCATTGGTACGAAAACCACCCTGTTCCGGCATCAAGCGAAATTGACTCCGAATTACAAATTACTGTATCATCGGCAATAATATTTACTTGAGGATCAAACAACTCTAAAGTTGTTATAGCTTCATTTGTACAGCCATTTTCATCTGTAACTGTTACCATATAATCCCCGGCATGATTTAACTGTGCGTTTGGTATAGTAAAACCAGGTATTGTGTCAAGTGTTCCTCCTGGTCCAAACCATTGGTATTCAACAATCGTAGATTCTGATGCACTTGAAAAATGAACATCTTGACCAACACAAACGGGTCCATCATTTGTTGCTGTAATGATTGGTGGAGACAAAACTTCTATTGTTGTTGTTGCAGAATCAGAACAAGTTCCGTTAACAATAGAATAGAAAATAGTATGAATACCAACACCAGCGGCTGAGGGATCGAATTGTCCACTAATATGATCAACTATTCCGGTACCTGACCAATAACTACCTATGCCCATGCTTACTGCTGATAAATATATTGGAAATTCATCAACACACATAGGATTTACTGGATTTATCGTGGCGTCTGGTTGGTGGTCAACATGTACAAAAATGTTATCTGTTGCGGTACATCCATTATCGTCTGTAATAGTCAAATAGTATGTTGTATTTACGGTTGGGGAAACTATCGGGTTGCTTTGATTTGAATTAAATCCTGCAGGTGTTGAAGACCAAGTATAATGAGGATGACAATCTGTAGGCTCCAATTGAGTACTTTCTCCTTCACATATTGATTGATCTTCTCCTGAATAAGTGTGGATTCTTTCTAAAACAATACTATCCATTCGGAAGTTGATATAAGGGCTAGAATCTTTATATGGATATATTAGTAGTCTAGTATAATCCGAATTGGCTGTAAATTCATGTACATTCAGCTTCCAATTATCTGTTCCAACAGTATTATTTGAGATTGTCTGATAATTGTTGTTATTAAATACTGGTACTTCATCACCGTCTTCAGGGTTTTCGGTTACATTAAAAGCACCGTCCTGAGTTGCATAAATCCTAATCTGGTAATTCACAGGATTACTTGAGCCTGAAGTAGCTCTATATTTATATGTGATTCTATATTCTTCGCCTTCACATAACTTAATGTTCTGATAAATTCCTTCACCATATACTGCATATGGCCCACCTGATACCCACATATAAACATGATGAGGAGCATCAGCATTATTTGGGTCTGCAATTTTGATTTGTGGGCTACCAAAAGCAGTATTCCACCCACACACATCCTGTTGTGAACTATTAAAAGGGCAAATAGGATGATATACTGTTGACAAACTTTCAAAGTCTCCATTTCTTAATAGATTCGGGCAAACAACTGGGCATGAGTATTTAATATTGTTTTTCCTAAAATATAGCCCAATAGTAAAATCAAAACTTTCTTCATTTTGATCATTTACCTTAACGAAATACTCATGTCCTTCAATCAAGTTTGTCATCCAGATATTTAGACTATCATTATACTCTGAGCTCTCTAATAATTCATAATTACTACAGTTTCCATTCAAAAGTGAGATTTCTGATAAATGATATGGGCTTAAATTATTGCCAACAACAAAAACGCCACATGTATCTGCCAACGCGGTAAATTTAAACCACATTTCATCCCCAATCATCGTATAATCAGAATAAAACAAATTAGTATCTGCTGTTATTGTAATTGCCTGTTCACAAGTTTCTCCTGATTGTACGGGTATTGTCGGATTAAACTCCACCGGTCCTGCCCAATGACTAACCTCATCAACGCAGTTTGTGCTTACATAAAACTCGTAAACTGTGTTTTCGTCCAATCCTGAAATTGTAATCTGATTATCGGCTATATTTGTATTGTAGCCTACAACCCAATTTTCATCTATTGGACTTAAACCTTTTACACCAACTGCAACATTATATGTAACTCCTGTTGTACCATCCCAAGTTAAAGTGTGGCTAGTTGAAATGCCTTCGGTTGAACTTAAATTTGTTGGTTTTGCACAAGTGGGGGAAACCAAAATTGCATCACTAAATTCTGAAGTATTGTTATTTTGGTCGGTTGCAGTTACAATTAAATAATCATAACTTGTTGTTGCAGTTAACGACCAATTTCCGTTTTCGTTTGCCTGTACAGTGCCTAAATATTCATTTGCGTTTTCGCCTCCAGTACCTCCAAAAACTTCAATAATATCGCCGATTTCTGCTACTCCTCTTATTATTCCTTCCTCGTAGCTTAATATCATGGGTTTTTCTTTGGAGTTGTTTGAACCATATTCAAGTAATATCCCATTTA
>JAQVEY010000086.1 GCA_028697515.1 Bacteroidales bacterium
CATTGCCAGGCCAGACCGAAAGCAAATTGTTTTATGTTTATTTTGTTCGAGGTGCTGATTATGGAATTACCGATTTTGAGGATAATGGCAACGGCACAATAACCGACAATGCCACTGGTTTAATGTGGATGAAGGATGATAACGGATCTGCAATTTTATGGAAAGATGCACTTGATTACTGCGAAAATCTTGAATTTGCTGGCTATAACGATTGGAGATTGCCAAATGCAAAAGAATTACAAAGTATTTTGGATTATACACGCTCGCCCGAAACAACAAATTCGGCTGCAATCGATCCAATTTTTAATACAACATCAATTACCGATGAAGGCGATAACACTAACTGGCCATTTTATTGGACATCAACAACTCACGAAAATTGGACATCTACCTCTAGTGGTGGCGCTGCAGTTTATGTTTGTTTTGGCGAAGCTCTTGGATGGATGGAGATGCCACCATCATCGGGGACCTATCAACTTCTTGACGTTCATGGTGCAGGCTCGCAACGAAGCGATTTCAAAACTGGCGACCCAACTGATTACCCTTATGGGCATGGCCCACAAGGAGATGTTATAAGAATCTATAATTATGTTCGTCCTGTTCGTGACATAGAAACACCCATAAAATCTGAGAATATAAATTTAAATATAAATGTGTCGCCTAACCCAACTAGTAATATTCTTAATATTTATGGATTAGATGGTTTTGATGGACAAGTAACCGTATGCGATTTAACTGGGAAAATTATATCGTCATGCTATGTTAGTGCAGTGTCTGATACGCAAATTGACGTGTCTTTTCTTAATCAAGGAGTTTATTTTCTTACCTTCACTACTGAGAATGGTGAAAAACTTTATCAAAAATTTGTAAAGGAGTAACATAGCTTTTTAACTTTGCCACCTTATGAATACTAATAGTAAAATATTTAACGGCGAAAATCTGGTTTATCTGATTTTATGGTTAATTGTTTTTTCCATGCCAGTTTTCTTATCCACCGGAGAAAACCAAATAGATTGGATTAGAGTGCAGCACGAAATTATTAGGATGTTTCCGTTCTTTTTAATTTTCCTGATTCATAACTTTCTGCTTTTTAGGCTTTTTAGAAGAAAAAAATATGTGAACTATGTTGTTCTCACCCTTATCCTAATTAGCACAATGAGTTATGTGGCCAGTTTCAATGCCGAAATTTTCCGCATAATTGACATTCCTGTGCCCCAAGGACCAAGACCTCGCACTTTCAATAGACAAATAGAATTCTTTAATCAGTTTTTTTATAATTTAATCTTTTCAATTTTAATAGTCGGATTTAATAATGCTTTTAAAATAATGACCTACTGGTTCGAAGAAAAGCGAAATAATGAAAAACTTGCAAAGCAAAAAGTACAGGCCGAGCTCGAAATGTTGCGTAACCAAATAAGCCCTCATTTTCTAATGAATACACTCAATAATATTCATGCACTTATTGATTATGATAGCGAAAATGCAAAGGACTCAGTAATTCGTCTCTCAAAGCTAATGCGGGTTTTGCTTTACGAAACTGAGAATTCAAATTACTCACTTAGTAAGGAAATAGCTTTTCTAAATGACTATATTGGCTTAATGAAAATCAGGTTAGCTGAAAATGTTAAAGTAGAATTTGAATTTCCTGATAAAAATACGGATTTTCCTATTCCACCGCTACTTTTTGTGAGCTTTGTAGAGAACTCTTTTAAACACGGAATTTTAGCAATGGGAGATTCATTTATTGATATTAAATTTAATCTTGGTGATGATAATCTCTATTTTGAAATTTCAAACTCCGTAAGTGAGACCACCAAGTCATTTGATAATCCTAAAATTGGACTTGAAAATTCGCGCAGGCGATTGGATGCTGTTTATGGCTCAAATTATAATTTGGAAATTATCGAAAAACAGGATAGCTTTACCGTTAAACTAAAAATTCCAAGGACATGGAGATAAAATGTATTTGTGTAGATGATGAGCCATTTGCTTTGAAACAGCTTTCTGATTATGTTAAGAAAACACCATATCTTAAATTAGTTGCAGAGTGTAAAAATGCCTACGAGGCTCTGAATTCTATTTCTGAATGCAAACCCGATCTTATTTTTGTTGATATTAATATGCCTGAAATGAGTGGAATGGACCTTGTAAAGTCATTGTCATCAGAAATAATGGTTGTTTTTACCACCGCCTATAGCGAATATGCAGTCGAGAGTTACAAAGTAAGCGCAATTGATTATTTATTGAAACCTATAAGCTATAACGATTTTTTAAAATCAGCCAATAAAGCACTTACAAACATTGAGAACCATAATTCCAAACACAATGAATCGTCAGTAGGAGATGATTATATTTTTGTAAAGGCAGACGGTCGAATACATAAAGTGCAGTTTTCGAAAATCGATTTTATAGAAAGTTCAAGTGAGTATGTTAAAATATATATAAGCGGAGAGAAACCACTCATGAGTCTTATGACTATGAAAAACCTCGAAGCAGCTTTGCCTTCTGATACATTTATGCGAGTTCATCGTTCTTATATTGTAAATCTTGATAATATAAGCACAATCGAACGAAACCGCATTATCTACTATGGTAAAATATATGTTCCAGTTAGTGAGCAATATAAGGAGGTTTTCAAGGAATATGTTGAGAAACGTTTTTTATAAGTATTTGTACTATTCTCTACAAATAACTACAAACTCTTTCGAGATTTTATTTCCTTTATCATCCATCAGAGTTAATAAATATTTGCCGGGAGACAATTTAAAATCCATTTCATGAAAATTTTTGGTGCTGCCAAAGTATTTAGTGTCAATATACCAATATATTGTTGATTCGGAGTTCCTATGAGCTGCTTTAAATACAGCAGGTAGAGTATCACCTGTAAGGTCAATGGGTATAAGAACTCTCGATAATTGACTAGGATAAATGAGTTCCATTATTTCACCTGATTTAAAGGAATTATCATCACAATTTGGAAGAAAAGGTGGAAGTGTTTGATACCATGAATTTGATATTCGGTAATAAGCCTCCATAATTGGTGGTAATACAAACCATGATTGCTGTTGCATGGACTCTATGGGATAGCAATCTGAATTTACGCGATAACTACCTGTAGCGTCAAGATTTATTAACCTGTGGTATGGGCATGCATCAGAGTTAATTCCCGCTGCAGGTATCCATACCGAATCAATATTATTGCAATATTGTCCCGCTAAGTGTCCGCTTTCTCTACATACAGATGTGTAAACCATTTCGTCATAAGGCATTTCGAACCATGATTTGTAATTTGGAAGGATATTTAATATTTCGAATAAAACAGGAGCGGCAACTCTTAATCCTGTTATACCATTTCTGCCTTCACCTGTTGCATTTCCTACCCATATTCCCACTACATAATCTGGAGTAACTGCAATTGACCAAGCATCTTTAAATCCGAAACTCGTTCCTGTTTTCCACGACACTTTTTGCTTTGATGAGAATGTTTGCCATTGTTTTTCCTGTCCCGGGCGATTAAGTGAAGACATGGCTTCAAAACTAAACCAAATTGAAGCTGCTGAAAAAAAACTTGTTTCTTTTAAAGAAATTTCATTTTCATCATTTTTATCTTCTTTTATGTATTTTGCAGGGTGATAATCAGATAATGAATATCTCGACTGGAATAAGTTATAGTGTTTGAGACTTCGTGCCATTGAGGCGTAAGCAGCACAAATATCCCATAAACTTGATTCCGCTCCTCCTAAAATAAGTGAAAGTCCGTAATGTTCAGAACTTTTGTCAATTGACTTCAACTCGAGGCATTTAAGAATGTACAAGAACCGCATTATCCCATACTCTTTAAGCATATATACAAAAGGTATATTAAGTGATCTGGCTAATGCTTCGTTTGCTGGAATCGCTCCTGCATATTCGTGTTCAAAGTTTTCAGGTGAAAAACTACCCATTTTTGTTGGGATATCTTTTAATAGCATTTTAGGAAGAATTTCACCCGCACTTAGAGAGGCTGCATATAAAAATGGTTTTAGAATACTTCCTGTGCTGCGGTTTGCCATAATCATATCAACGGCTTTTTCAGGAATATCAGAATTTATATCAGCATTTCCGACATAAACAACTGCATTTCCAGTTTCAACTTCAATAACTAGGCATGCAATATTATTTATATTATTTTTAAGGTAACGCTGATTATACTGATTTACTATTTCATTTGCTTGTTTTTGTAAAGACAGATCTATACTTGTATTTATTTTATGATGAGTATGTGAAAATTCTGCTGCTGCTCTACAAACCAGATGGTAAGCATGCATTGGGTATGCTAAAGGATGCTCAGGAATATCTTCATCAATTGCTAGTTGATATTCAGTTTTTGTGATTGTACCATTTTCATAAAGCCTTTTAAGAAGATTATCTCGCTTTAATTTTAGCAAATCTCTATTTTTTGCAGTATGTATCATTGATGGTGCATTAGGAAGAACTGCAAGCATAGCGTTTTCTGCCCAGGATAGCTCATCAGGGCTTCTACCAAAGTATCTCCATGATGCAGCTTCAATACCAACAATATTACCTCCAAAAGGAGCATGAGAGGCATATAAATTGAGAATCTCTTTTTTCGTGTATCCTAATTCGAGTCGAAATGCAAGAATAACTTCGATACCTTTTTCAAATATCGTTCTAGGTTTTCCTTTTCGCGAGAGTCTAATTGTTTGCATTGTAAGGGTTGATCCTCCGCTTACCGTCTCACCACTGCTGATATTTTGTCTAATAGCTCTTGCTATAGCAATTGGGTCAAATCCGAGATGATTGTAATACCTTTTATCTTCGTATGCAATAATACAAGCTTCAAATTTATCACTTACCGAAGCTGACTCGGGAAATCTCCATTGACCATCAGGGGATATTTTTACACCTAAAAGTTCACCATTTCGGTCAAGAACAACTGTTGAGTATGGATCATTAAAGAGTGGTCTAGGAAGACAAAAAATGAATATGGTGAAGACTATTACCCAAAAAGTAATTACAATTACTAATACTATTATAGCTTTATTCTTCAAATTTTATTTTATCAGTCAAAAATAGTTTATTCGGTTAAAAAAACATAAAGCAAATAAATAAACTTTAAGTTTTCTTTATGTAGTAATGTGATAATATTAGCAGAGAATAATTATTTTTGTCTTAATGAAAAAATAATGTACAGCAAACAGGAAGCAATATTAATACGAAAAGAATTTTGGATAGCATTCGATGTGTTCTCTAGCAAATTCATTGGACCAAAAGGTAAATGGATAACTTATAACACTGGGATAAAAGATTTTGCGTTGAAGTTTGATGTTACACGTGAATTTGCGAGAGTAATGTTGTCTGTTGAAAATAGGAGTGAGGAAAAAAGATTTGACATTTTTGTTAAATTAAAAGATTATGAGTTATTATTTGCAGATAATTTGACTGGAAACTGGATTTGGGATGAACAAATGGTTTTAGAAAATGGTAAATCAGTGTGCTCATTATATACTCAACTTGATGGCGTAAATATTTATAATAAAAATGATTGGTCAAATATTTTTCATTTTTTTGCAACAGAAATGCAGAAACTTGAAAATGCTTTTAATGAGGTTAAACCATTAATCGATAATTATATTAAACAAAACAAATAAAGTAAAACAATGAAAAAAAGTCTAATTTTAATTTTAAGTCTAGCAATATCTATTGCTTTTATAGTTTTTCCTGCTGTAGTTTCAGCTCAAACAGAAATTACTGTTGAAGATTTATATAAAAAGGGAACATTTAGACAAAACTATGTGGTAGGAATTGTTTCGATGAACGATGGAGTACATTATACTAACTTGAATATGGCAAGAAACGCCATTGTAAAGTACAGTTATGAAACAGGAGAAAAGATAGAAACAATTTTTGCGACAAAAGATTTTGAATACCCCGAACTGGACTGGATTTTAGATTATGAATTCAGTGCTGATGAATCTAAATTATTAATCAGTTTTCAATACGAACCTATTTATAGAAACTCATTTAAAGCAGAATATTTTATTTATACTATTTCTGACAGCAGTTTGGTAAGACTGTCAGAAAATGGAAAGCAGCAATTAGCATCATTTTCACCGGATGGAACGAAAATTGCTTTTGTAAGAGAAAATAATATCTATGTGAAGGATATTACTATTGAAAATGCTCCTGAAGTTCAACTTACAAAAGACGGAGAATGGAATAAGATAATTAATGGCGCACCTGACTGGGTTTATGAAGAGGAATTCAGCTATAACAAAGCTTATGATTGGTCATCGGACAGTAAAAAAATAGCTTTTTTGAAGACTGATGAAACTAATGTCAAAATGTTCAGTTTTGTTCAATATGGAGAATTATATCCTGTAAATTATGATTATAAATATCCAAAAGCAGGAGAGGAGAACTCAAAAGTCAGTTTGCATATTGTTAATGTTGAAAATGGAAATACAATAACTGCCGATATGGGTGAGTTGAATGATATTTATATTCCACGGCTTATGTTCACAAATGATGCTAATTTGTTGGCAGCAGTTAAAATGAACAGATTGCAGAACAAATATGAACTGTATTTAATAAATGCTGAAACCGGTAAATCTGAAGTATTGCTGACACTTGAAGACGAAAAATATATGGAGATAAATGATGATCTTACTTTTTTAGCTGATAACTCACATTTTATTTATTCACATGAAGCAAGCGGATTTCGTCATATTTATCTTTACGATATGAATGGTACCGAAGTAAAACAGTTAACTTCAGGAGATTGGGAAGTGACATCATTTTACGGCATTGATGAAACCAATGGTTTGATTTATTTCCAAGCAGCAAAAACGTCACCTATGAATCGTGAGATATATTCTGTTGATTTGCAAGGCAATAATATGAAATTACTAACAGAAAAAGCTGGTACAAACGAAGCAACATTCAGTAAGAATTTTAAATATTTCATTAATGACTGGAGTGATGCCAATACTCCTCCTGTAACCACACTTTATGATAATACCGGCAAACTGATTCGTGAGCTTGAAAGCAATAAATCACTTGTTAAAAAAGTAACTGAAGATTACGAATTCAGTAAGAAAGAATTTTTCACATTCAAGACTTCAGATGGAACAGAATTAAATGGTTGGATGATAAAACCTGCCAAAATGAAAGGCAAGAACAATCCTGTAATGATGTATGTTTATGGAGGTCCGGGTTCACAGACCGTTACAAATTCATGGGATAGAGATATGGGATGGTGGCAATTGCTAGCTCAGAAAGGTTATATCATAGTTTCTGTAGATAATAGAGGAACAGGAGCGAGGGGTAAAGAATTTAGACAAGTTACATACGAACAGTTAGGTAAGTACGAGGTGCTTGATCAGATAGAAGCGGCCAAATATCTAGGAAGTCTGAAATATGTTGACAAAAATAGGATTGGAATTTTCGGTTGGAGTTATGGTGGTTATATGACAGGTCTTTGCCTCACCTTAGGAGCCGAATGGTTTAAATTAGGGATAGCGGTTGCTCCTGTAACAAACTGGCGTTATTATGACTCTATTTATACTGAGAGATATAACGGACTGCCACAAGACAATGCTTCGGGATATGATGAAAATTCTCCGATAAATCATGTGAAAATGATGAAAGGTAAATTTCTGTTAGTTCACGGTACAGCTGATGACAATGTTCATTTCCAAAATTCTGTTGATTTGGTTGAAAAACTTATAGCTGCTGATGTTGACTTTGAAACAATGTATTATCCAAACTGTGATCATGGTATTTATGGCGGAAATACAAGAAATCATCTTTACAGAAGAATGACTAATTTTGTACTAGAAAATTTATAAAAGTCCGGAAAAGGAGTACGGACAATTAAATCCTTAATTTACGGTTTACAAATGGCCTTCTTAAAATGGGGGTCATTTTTGTTTTAACACAAAACTCACACAAATTATGCAAAGTCAAGAATATTAGTTATTTATGATTGAAAAGATATCAACTGAGGTCGCTTTTGTCACAATATTTGCAATCCTCCCACAATGCAAGCCCACAGGCAAATATATGTGCCAAAAGCTACATTATTTTTCATTTTTTATATGATATGTACAATGTAAAGCCAGAAATACTAAATGTTTTTTACTTTCCATCATCCGACTTAGTGGTTATGGAAACTTTGAAAAAATATACATTTTAATAGTGAAACACCTAAAACAAAAAAATCTACTTTTCCTCTTGCATTTATAAAAACAATTTCGTATATTTGCTTATTCAATTTTTAAATTCTTAAACCATGAAGACTATTTTAAGAGCCGATTCTTGCATTT
>JAQVEY010000087.1 GCA_028697515.1 Bacteroidales bacterium
TGAAGTTGTTGGGATATGCAAAAAAATCTGTACCATAAGCGAATACGTAAGTTGAACTAATATTTGTTTTAGGCAAAAATGCTTCTTGTGGGTTTAGTATTTCGAAAACTTCTTTTCTATTATAATTCAAGTTTCTACCTTGCTTATATCTTAAATTTGTTGTTGTGGCTCTGTCCCCTATGATTTTTACAGGATTATTAACCTGAATACTACCATGATCCGTACTAATGAATAAATAAGTATCGTTTTCTGAAAAGGCTTTCAACATATCCAATAATGGAGAAAACTCAAACCACGACTTTGTAATGGCTCGATAAGCCGAAGTTGAATTTGCTAATTCTCTAATCATTTTTTGGTCAGTTCTGGCATGTGACAGTGCATCAACAAAATTTACAACAATAGAAACAAATTGATTATTCAAAATAGATTTAACATTATCAGTTATTTTTTTACAAAATTTGACATCAGTTATTTTTTCATAAAACAAGCCTGTTTTAACATTATATCTTGCCATATAAGATCTTAACATTTCTTCTTCATAGAGATTTTTCCCCCCTTCCTCATCGTCATTTTTCCATAAATCAGGATACAATTTATTTATTTCTGAAGGCATTAAACCCGAAAAAATAGAATTACGTGAATATTGTGTAGAGGTAGGCAAAATAGAATAATAAAGGTCTTCTTCCACAACCGAATAATACTGATTTAGCAGTGGCTCAAGACTTTTCCACTGATCATACCTTAAATTATCCATAAGAAGAAACACAACTTTTTTACCATCCTTCAACAATGGAAAAACTTTATCTTTCAAAATACCCGGAGACATTAAGGGTTTTTCACTATTTTTTGGATCAAACCATGATGTGTATTCACGTTTAATGAATTTTGAAAAACTTATATTAGCATCATTCTGTTGCATATTTAGGACCTCATCCATAGTATTATCTTTTGAGGCACTCAATTCCAATTCCCAATATGTCAATTTTTTGTAAATATCGTACCAATCCTTGTAATTTAAACTATCATTGATGTCCATTCCCAATTTCATAAATTGAGATTGATACGCAGAAGTCGTTTTCTGAGTAATTAACCTGTCTTTATCAATATTCTTTTTTAATGCAAGCAATATCTGATTTGGGTTAACAGGTTTAATGAGGTAATCATTAATTTTTGACCCAATGGCCTCATCCATTATATTTTCCTCTTCGCTCTTTGTAATCATTATAACTGGCACATGAGGAGAAATGTTTTTTATTTTACTTAGTGTTTCCAAACCACTTAATCCTGGCATGTTTTCGTCAAGAAAAATAATGTCATAATCTTCATTTTCTACCAAGCTTATTGCATCAGAGCCATTTGTTGCTGTATGAACCAAATAGCCTTTTTGTTCAAGAAAGATAACATGAGGTTTGAGCAAGTCAATCTCGTCATCTGTCCATAATATCTTTATCTTTTTCACAGGCAGAAATCTAATTAATAATTAATGATGTTAATAGTTTTCCTGATAAAACTTAAGGTATTCAGTAATGTTTTTATTTTTCTGTAATTTAACAAAATTATCAGTAGAAATAACAAAAACTTTATAATCAGTATTTTTCAATTTTGAAAAGACATCTTCGCTATTGGCAATCATCTTAGAATAATTCACCGATTGTCTTTGATTTTTAAATGATCTAACTGAAACCAATTCATAATTACTGTCGTAAGGATTATTTATAACATTAAAAGTTCTCATGCTAAAATTAAAAATATTAAAATTTCTAATTTCGAAACTGATACGTTTAATATCTACATCAGCAGACTTCACATAAATAATATAATAATGCTCCGCCAATTCATCAAAGATATAAGCTTCAGATGGAACTTCTATTGTAATTGAATCGTTTGTAATAGTATCATTTTCTACTGCTATTTCCGGTCGTGACTGCAAGTCCGCAATCAAAGCTTGGATATCTGTTGTACCAAAGTACTGCAATATATTCTCAGCAGCTCCTGCCAACTCGTGATCAGGATATTTCTGCATAAAACCGACTAATTCATTTTTAAATACATCTAAATCCGCTGTCCTTCCTATACATAAAACACGTAAAAAATCAAAGTTTGGAATCAGGTCATTATCAGGATTATTTGTAATAAAGTTTTTAGCAGTAGAACTTACCATGTCATATTTGGCCCTCATATAGTTATCATAAGTATCCATATACAACTGTTCATCCTGCCTACGTTTCATATCCAATTCCTGTACATAATTTGGATTTTGCAACAATTTGGCATAATTTGTCTGAGGAAACTTTGATATAACAAGGTTTTTGTATTTTTCTATACCAGAATCATTATCGATTAATTTATTCAATAAGTACAAATTGTAATATGATAACAATAAATATTCGTTATTTGGATAGCGACTATTTAGATCTTCGTATGCTTCAATAGCTCGTTTATAATCAGAAAATCTTTCTTTATAAACTCTTCCAATATTAAATAAAGAATTTGCTATTCTCTCGTTAGATGCATTCATAGCCGAGTCTGTCAGCGGAATATCCTGCAAATAATAAGCTCTGTCTTTAACATTTGTAAGCCTGGGCGCAGAAGTCCCTGAGGCACTATCAGTATCATTCGTCAAATCATCTGAGGTAAAATCGGCTATAGCTTTATTTTTCCTTCTCCAATTATCTTCATTTTTACGACTTCCCCATTTCTTTGTAAATTCATTCTTTCCAAAACTTAATTGTGAAGGGTTATAAAAATACCATTTACCCCCTGCTGGAGCATTTACATTATTTCTTGTATTTCCTCTCTGCTGGTCAAACAACATCGAATTAACATTTTCTTGCTGCTCAAGTTCTCTTTGTATTCTCTCTTGTTCAACTAAATCTGCAATAATATCATCAATAATCTTATTTCTTTCCTTATCTGACAATTTAGCAAGTTTTTGAACACTATCTTCAAATTCGACAACACTTGTAAAACCTACTAATTCGTTCAAGTACGAAGAATTTGTTCTCACCTCCTGATACTTTTCGTAAGTAACAGGTAAAAAAGCCATACAAGTATCATAATATATTTGAGCATTTTTATAATCATTTTTAGCAAAGTAAATCTCTCCAAGTTTTAAACAGGAAATGGATTTTTGATAATCATTGCCAATGCTTGATTCTGATGACAATTTATAATTTGCTATTGCCTCTGTCATATTATTTGCTCTGGCATCAATTTCAGCAATTGCAAAATATATCTGATCTAAATACTCTATGTTTTTATCATCTCGAAGCATTTTTTTCAAAGTTTTACGAATATCTTTACTGCTCTTACCTTGATCTACAAAACACTTTGCCATGTTAATTTTAGCATTGAATTCCATCTCATAAGAACTGTTTTTCTTGGAAACAATCTCATACATTTCAGATGCTTTTGACAAATTGCCCGTTTTTTCATATAGCTGAGCAAGAATATAAGTATATCTCAACCTATCCTTTTTCTTCTTTGTATTTTTAATTGTTATTAAAAGTTTAGGAATAGCATCTTCGTAAAGCTTTTGTTTTAATAAAAAATCCGCATATATGACTGAGTATAATCCTTTTAGCTTTTTAGGTAGATCTTTTTGTGCTTCAATAAAATCAAGCATTTCTTTTGCAGATTTGTAATCACCACTTTCGGCAAAAGTTCTTGCTAGATACAAGTTTGCATAATGTCTGCTTTCTAATTCGGGAAACAATCTAACCAAATAATCAAAATTATGTCTAGCTTGAGTATAATCACGTTTAATAAAATATGCCTTACCCATTAACAAATAACAATCATCAATCCATTTGTTAAATTCTTTCTGATCGTAAAATTCCTTATCTTTCTTTGACATTTGACCAGAATTTTTCATTTCTGGCTTTTTTGTAATAGAATGTATCTTAATCCATTTAGAAGATTTCTGAATAGCCTTATCCATTTCTCCTCCGGCTGAGCCTGCAAATTCTTCTTTACTGTCAATAAAAACAGGTAAAATCTCATTGTAGTTATCAGTGTTTTGAGAAACAATCCTGTTTACACCTCGCTTATATGCCTCGTTAGCATTAAAAAATATATTATATTTCAGAGTCACATTATGATACGCACGACTTGTTGAAGTGTTTTTTTCAACAGAACAAGCACTGAAAATTATCAGTATAATAATTAATATAAATATTATGCTCTTTGTTTTCAATTTTCTTTCTTTATTGCTATGATAACTTTATTTTATCCACTTTATTATATTTGACCACAAGATTATTCAACAGTAACCGATTTTGCAAGATTTCTTGGTTGATCTACATTGCAACCTCTATAAACAGCTATATAATACGACAATAGTTGTAATGGAACAACAGTGAGTAATGGCGCTAATGCAAAATCGGACTGTGGCACCTCGATAACATAATCTGCCATTTCTTTTATTGTAGTATCGCCTTCGGTCACTATAGCTATAATACAACCTTTTCGAGCTTTAACTTCTTGAATGTTTGAAACAATTTTATCATAAGAATGATCTTTTGTTGCCAGAACAATTACGGGCATCTTATTATCAATCAATGCGATAGGACCATGTTTCATCTCAGCAGCAGGGTAACCTTCAGCATGAATATACGAAATCTCTTTCAACTTTAGTGCTCCTTCCAAGGCTACAGGGAATAAATAACCTCTTCCGAGATACAAGCTGTTTGTTGAATCTTTAATTTTTTTTGCAATTTCTTTTATATGATCGGCATTTTTAAGAATTTTTTCAACTTTTTCAGGAATTGCATATAATTCATCTATCAAATCTTCATATTCTTTTTTAGTAAGCCCATGATTTACTAGTCCTATTGCCATTGCCATCATAGTTAACACGGTAACTTGAGCAGTAAAAGCTTTTGTTGATGCCACTCCGATTTCGGGGCCGGCATGTGTATAAACTCCTGCAACCGTTTCGCGAGGGATACTTGACCCAACGACATTACATATCCCAATAACTATGGCTCCAGCTTTTTTTGCAAGCTGAATCGCAGCAAGGGTATCTGCTGTTTCACCACTCTGACTAATTGCTATCACCAAGTCACCTTTATTGATAACAGGATTTCTGTATCTAAATTCTGAAGCATATTCAACTTCCGTTGGTATTCTTGTAAACTCTTCAAACAGGTACTCCCCTACTAAACCAGCGTGCCAACTTGTACCGCAGGCAATAATCATAATTCTTTTTGCGTCCGTAAGCTCTTCGAAAACATTGTGAAGTCCACCTAGTTTTAGATATTTAGATTCGAAATTTAGTCGTCCTCTATAAGTATCGCGAATCGAACGTGGTTGTTCATATATTTCTTTAAGCATATAATGATCAAACCCGTTTTTTTCAATTTCATCAAGTTTAAGGTCTATTTTCTTAATATTTGGAATCTGTTTTACTTTCTTTAGATTAGTAAGATTAAGACCATCTAAACCTATCACAGCAATATCGTCATCATTTAAATAGATAACACTATTTGTATATTCAATAATTGGAGTAGCATCAGAAGCTATAAAATATTCTCCTCTTCCAATTCCAACAACCAGCGGACTACCTTTACGGGCAGCAATAAGCTTATCGGGATTGTCTACACTTAAAATCACAAGGCCATAAGCCCCTTCAACCATATTAAGAGCTATTCTCACAGCATCCACACAACTAATTGAATCTCCGTTATTCTGGTTATTTAGGTAAACGTATTCTATCAAATTTGCAAGAACTTCAGTATCTGTTTCGCTTACAAATTTATATCCTTCTTTTTCAAGCCCTACTTTAAGTTTGGAGTAATTTTCTATAATTCCATTATGTATAATTACAAATTTCCCATGCATTGATTGATGAGGATGCGCATTATTATTTGTAGGTTCACCATGAGTTGCCCAGCGAGTATGCCCCATGCCCATGCATCCTTTTATATCTTTATTTTTCAATTGCTCCTCAAGATCAGACACCTTTCCTTTGCATTTATAAATTCTGAAACTATCTCCCCCGAAAGCAACACCTGCAGAATCGTAACCTCTGTACTCAAGTCTTTTTAAGCCTTTTATCAGAACTTCACAAGCTTGTCTTTTACCTATATATCCAACTATTCCACACATAAATAACTAGTATTTAGAATAATATAATTCAAGTTTCATACTCTTGTCCGAATTATCATTTGCATAAATTACAGAACGATATGGTTTGGTTCTATTATCAACAGCAAATAAATAAATTCCATAGTCTTCATTTCCATTAATCAATTCTTGAATATGGAAAGGTATATTAAAAACATAAGTGTATTCATCGGATTCCAGACTTCCTCCAAAATATAAATTATTTACTTTATAATCTGTAATAAAATCATACTTACCGCTTTCAAGGATTGCAACTAAAGTCATTTTAGGAGGAGGCAAATATAAACCTTCTTCTGTTCCCGATTTTATCGTGATTTTCAACTGAGCTTTATTAATTAATATATTAGTTGAATCGAAAAGTGTTTGTAATTCAGGGAATTTTATTTTTGCTTTCAGCCCCCCCATACTTTGCACATAACAATAATCATATAGTGCTGTAGTATCATTTAAGGCTGCCTGAATTTCAGCTAGAGCTGTGCTATAATCATGTTCAAACATATTTATAACAGCAGACTTTGAATTGATATAAAAATTATAAATAGCAGAGTCATTATAATAAAGAGCCATCTTAGATTCTGGATCAACAAGATTTATACTATAAATGCATCCCCCTGTTGATAAATTATCAGTAGTAACATAAAAGCCCTTAAAGAAATCATTAAAAGTAGTATTATCGATAAAATTAGTTGAATCGCCATAAACAAAACTTTCGGCAAGACTTAAAGGCAATTCAATAGTCATGATGCTATCTTCTGGATTAAAAGCTAAAGGAGCAGTTGATAAAAACTCATATTCCGATGGATCGAGCGAAAATTCAGAATAATAAACCGAGTCAATATAGATATCCTTTTTCAATCTATACACATTTACCGTTTGCGATGAAGATGGGTCACCATAAAAGGAGTCGTATTTCAAGTGTAATTTCAGTGAATTAATAACTTCTACAGTATCAAAATCGACATTATTTGATGATATTCTTGCTTGACACGCAAAGCTAGCTTTTGAAAAACCAAAAATCGGGTCATTATATGAACCTAAAGGTGACAAAGTTCTTTCATCTGTAGCAATATTATCATCTCTTACGGTATAACATTCAACACCGATAGTATCTTTGTATAAAAGTATTTTGTCACTACCCGGAATAATTCCCAAACCGATTTCAGAATCATCTTCATTGCATGAATTAAAACCCAAGACCAGTAATAAAAAACAGAGTGATAAAATATAAAAATAGGAGTTCTTTTTCATTAAAATTTATTTGCAATTAGTTTGTCATAAAATTCATTGTATTTATCAATATAGTTTTCCTGACTTTGAGGTTTTAAAAAGGGTTTATTACACATTTCAACATAATCAATTATTTCAGGATTAACTTTATTAGACCCTAGAATAATTCCATCAGAATTTTCTATTGCAAATTTAGTCAGATTAAGCCAGTTCGGTGTAGTTAATAATTCTAAATCTTCAGGAAAAACTCCATTCTCCAATAGCTTCTGAGATAAATCGGAATTTAAAGGTTTAGAAAACTCCTCGCTATAAATAGAGTAAATAACCTTAAAATTATTATCAAACAATGGATCATTGCAATAGATTTTCTTCATATAGAAAGGCACCAAAGCCGTAAACCATCCATGGCAATGAATTATATCAGGAGCCCATCCAAGTTTTTTTACTGTTTCGATTACACCTCGTGAATAAAAAATAGCTCTCTCGTCATTATCCTTAAATTCCTTGTCTTTTTCAGATAATGCAAATTTTCTACTGAAGAAATCTTCGTTGTCAATAAAGTAAACTTGCATTCTTGCAGGCTGAATTGAAGCTACCTTGATTACCAGAGGATGGTCAGTATCATTAATAACAAGATTCATCCCACTTAATCTAATCACCTCATGCAATTGGTTTCTTCTTTCGTTAATACTGCCGAATTTAGGCAAAAATGTTCGGATCTCCCTGTCACGCTCTTGTATCCCTTGTGGTAAAAACCTGCCTATTAACGACATCTCTGTTTCAGGTAAATAAGGCGTAATTTCCTGGGTTACATAAAGAACTTTCAATTTCATATTATAATTACTAAATCTATAAATATTTAAGGACACAAAAATATAAAAAAAATTTAATATATCCGAACAAGCTTTTTAAACGATAATTTTATCTCGATTATTATTCAATATGTATTTTTTCTTATTTATAATT
>JAQVEY010000088.1 GCA_028697515.1 Bacteroidales bacterium
ATAAATACCAATATATTCATGTTTGGCAGAATCCATAGAAAATGTTCCGTCCTCATGAAAAATCAGTGTTTTATAACGACTTACTGTTTTAACATTTGCATCGTCAGATGGTTTTATAGGTGTTGGAAAATAACCATCAGACTTATTCATCCATTTACCATTTAATAATACATTCTTAATATCCTCATTAGCGCTGAAAGATATTATGCTTATTAATAAAAAGGTAAAAATCAAATATAGTTTATTTTTCATTTCAGTAATTTATCTTATTGAATTTCAACCAAAACTTCATTCTGTAAAACGGACTGCCCGTTTTTCACTTTTACTGAAGATACCACGCCTTCAAATTCTGTTGCTATATTATTTTCCATTTTCATAGCTTCCATTACAAGAACTGTAGTTCCTTTTGCCACTTTGTCTCCCTCTTTGACTTTTACATCAAGGATAAGACCAGGCAATGGTGACAAAACAGATTTAACACTTGCACCTGCATTCTGTGGCTTTGGTTGAACCGGTTCATTTTTTACAGTTTGAGCTTTAGGTTTTCTTACAATTGGCTCAGGTTTATCAGCTTTCTTCTCTAGTTCTACTGCATAATCCTGTCCATTAACCTGAATATGAGCTGTGTTTTCAACTACTTCGTTAATTGCAACTTCATAATCATTACCATTAATCTTAAATTTAAAGTTCTTCATTTATTTATTACTTTAATTTTTATAAATTTCAATGTTTTGAATTTTCGAACTCCACTGTGAATTCAATCTATCATTTAGATTTATTGTAAGAATCATAGATTCTTCGTCGTGAATATCTTCAAAATGCAAACTTAGAGCCATTGCTATTGCTGCAATTATTTCTGAATCCGAATCATTAGTAATTATTTCATTTTTCACTTCAGAATTCTCAACTTCCTTTTTCTTTAAATTTACTTTTAGCAATTTTGGAATCAATAGAAAACAAAAGTAAATTATTGTTAAGGCCGTAAAGACAACGCCGAAGCCAATAATAAAAATTGTAATAGCGCTAGAATCAACACGGGCAAAATCAAATGT
Source organism: Bacteroidales bacterium (assembly GCA_028697515.1). Lineage (GTDB taxonomy): Bacteria > Bacteroidota > Bacteroidia > Bacteroidales > ML635J-15 > Bact-19. The sequence goes on from JAQVEY010000088.1 coordinate 1,053, forward strand.
TATAGCATTAATTATATACATGATTATCTAATTAAAGTGGAATATTTGTATGTTTTTTTGCAGGCATTTTTGCTTTTTTAGTTGCTAAAGAAGCTAATGCTTTAATAATTCTAAATCTGGTATTGCGAGGCTCTATAACATCATCAATATAGCCATATTTGGCAGCCTGATAAGGATTTGCAAATTTATCACGATATTCCAGTTCTTTTTGGGCAACATATTCTGCTCGTTTCTCAGGGTCTTCAATAGCATTTAGCTCTTTGAAATTTAAAACTTCAATCGCACCTGATGCTCCCATCACTGCAATTTCGGCACTAGGCCAAGCATAATTAAGATCACCTTTTAATTGTTTGCAGCTCATAACATCATGCGCACCACCATAAGACTTACGAAGAGTAACAGTAACTTTTGGAACAGTTGCTTCACCATAAGCATACATAAGTTTAGCTCCGTTAGAGATAATTCCACCATATTCCTGAGAGCTACCAGGTAAAAATCCTGGAACATCTACTAAAGTTACCAATGGGATGTTGAAACAGTCACAGAATCTAACAAATCTTGCGCCTTTTCTTGAGGCTTCGATATCAAGCACACCTGCCAGAAAACTAGGCTGATTTGCAACAATTCCAACAGATTGTCCATTAAATCTTGCAAATCCAACCACTATATTTTTAGCATAATATTTATGGACTTCTTCAAATTCACCATTATCCACCAAAGTGGTTATAATATCAATAACATTATAGGGTTTGTTAGGATTATCTGGAATAATATTATTTAAAACATCATCAATTCTATCAATAGGGTCGTCACATTCTGCTAGAGGAGTGTTTTCCATAAAATTCTGAGGAACATATGAAATAAGTCTTCTTAGTGTTTTCATAGCTTCTTCTTCGTTTTCTGCTACAAAATGAGAAACTCCAGACTTAGAAGCGTGAATCATCGGACCACCAAGATTTTCTACAGAAATATCTTCTCCTGTAACAGTCTTAGTAACTTTAGGTCCAGTTACAAACATATAGCTAATAGCCTCTGTCATCAAAACAAAATCTGTCAATGCAGGTGAATATACTGCTCCTCCTGCACAAGGTCCTAATATTGCTGAAAATTGTGGAATTACACCAGAAGCTTCAATATTTCTCTGAAAAATTTCGGCATAACCCGACAAGCTTAAAACACCTTCCTGAATACGTGCACCACCGCTGTCATTAAGGCCTATTACAGGAGCTCCAACTTTCATCGCCATGTCCATTACCTTGCAGATTTTTTTTGAATTTGTTTCAGAAAGAGAACCTCCTAAAACAGTAAAATCCTGAGAATAAACATAAACTAATCTGCCTTCGATTGTACCATAACCTGTTACAACACCGTCTCCTAAATACTGTTCTTTCTCAAGTCCGAAATCCACTAATCTGTGAGTTACGAACATATCAAACTCTTCAAAACTTCCTTCATCAAGTAATAAATCAATTCGTTCGCGGGCAGTTAGTTTTCCTTTTGCATGTTGTGCATCAATTCTTTTTATACCCCCACCTAATCTGGCTTCAGTACGCAAATCAACCAACTTCTTAATTTTTTCTTCTATTGCCATCGTTTTATTTAATAATGTTTGCAAATATTATTTTTTATTCTTGTCTTCACAAATTTCAGTCAACACTCCAAAAGTAGATTTAGGATGTATAAATGCTATATCGAGACCTTCAGCACCTTTACGTGGTGATTTATCAATTAAACTTACACCGTCTGCTTCCAATTTACCTAAAACACTTTCAATGTTTTTAGTAGCAAATGCTATATGATGAATTCCCTCTCCCTTCTTCTCAATAAACTTACCAACTGGACCTTCAGGATCGGTAGATTCTAGAAGTTCGATTTTCGTTTGCCCTATTTTAAAAAAAGCAGTTTTTACTTTTTGTTCTTTTACTTCCTCGATTGCGTAACATTTTAAGCCTAATACATCTTCGTAATATTTTCTCGCTTCATCTATAGATTTTACTGCAATTCCAATGTGTTCAATGTGAGATAATTCCATTATTACAATATTTAATTCAAGTGTCGCAAATATATAAAAAGCTTTTATTATAAAAGGAATAAATATTTAATTTTTATATTTTTTTTCAAAAACCATTTTTTTTTATAATTTCGGTAAAAATTTTTAAGATAAAAGACAACTATTTAAATCATTAATCGTCATCAAATTGAAAAAAGTAGATATGGACTTTAGCAACCAGGACTATGTGAAGTTGATTGTTGATGGATGTGCCAAGGGAGACAGGAATTGCCAACAGATACTTTACAAGGCTACTTATGGTAAAATGATGGGTTTGTGCTTGAGATATGCTAAGGACAAGGATGAAGCGAAGGATTACTTGCATGACGGATTTATTAAGGTCTTTGAAAAAATTAAAAACTTTAAGCACACCGGATCTGTAGAAGGTTGGATTAGAAGAATAATTGTTAATAATATTATTGATTGTTTAAGAAAGAAAAATAAAGTAGGTTTTAGTGATGCAGAAAATAGTCTTGTTAATTTAACAGATGATTCGGAGGAAGATAACGAAAAGATGAATATGATAAATATTAGTGCAGGTAAAATCATAGAATTGATTCAGGAACTTTCTCCTGCTTATAAAACAGTTTTTAACTTATATGTGATTGAAGAGTATTCACATAAAGAAATTGCCGAAATGCTTAACATCAGCATTGGTACATCAAAGTCCAATCTGGCTAAAGCAAAAGGAAGATTAAAGAGTATGTATATTGAAAAATACGGAAATATCAATGAATGATATGGAAAATATAAAGAAAATTCTTTCAGACTATGAGGTCCCTTACGACCATAATGACTGGATAAAACTAGAGAAGGATTTGCCCAAATACCCGGGCATGATTAGTATGACTAAAATTTTATTAGTTGCTACTGCTATTATTATTTCTATAGCAGGAATTTATTTACTAACTCAGCACCTATCAAAAAATAAAACTGACAATAATATAAGCCAAAAGACTAATAATAATAATAATAATAATAATAATAATTCAAATTCTGATATTGTATCAATAGAATCTGACGATGCTACAAACAATTTATATAATAAATCTGATAATTATGATTTCAACAATAATTCTAATGAAATGTTAGTGATCTCAAATAGTGATACTTCATTTAATAAAAATACTAACAATAAAGTTATAAATACAGATTTGAATAATGAAGATGAGGAAATTCAAGAAGTTATTAACAAATCAAACAATCAGAGTTCTAACAATAATAATAGTAATAATGACATTCAAATCCCTGATGTAAACAAAGTAGTATTTAAGGCTGAAGTTATTGACAATTGTGTGCCTTCTAAAATAATTTTTACTGCTGCAAATGTTCCATCAAATTGTGAAATAATATGGAATACAGGCGATAGTTATAGGGCTTATGGAGATATCGCAGAGTATTCATATTTAGAAACTGGTGAATACTCACCGACAGTAAATATAGTATATAATAATTTTGTAATTAAAACCGAGAAACTTGACGAAATTATAATAAATCAACCAAGTGTTATTAAAATTAATTTTGAAAATTCAGAAAATTTGTATTATTTTACTTGCAATAATAAAGAAGAGTTAAGTATTATATGGAGCATTGATAATCAACAGTTTAGCGAAAAAGATATTAGTTATGAATTTAATCTTGCAGGAGAACATATAATTATGTTAACAGCAATAAATGAATTTGGATGTAAATCTGAAGTAACGGAAAGAATAAATACCGTTATTGAACATGTATTTTATGTTCCAAATGCATTTATTCCTACAAGCAATGGAGTCAATTCAGAATTTGGGCCAATAGGCGAAAATATGGATTTTGCTACATATAAGATGGTTATTGTAGATGCAAGTGGCAATAGTGTATTTGAATCAACCAGTCCAGAATTTATGTGGAATGGTAGAATTAATAATATAGGTGACGAAGCTAAACCAGGATTTTACCTTTGGGAAATTATAACTATGGACAAATTTGGTAACGTTCAAACTAAAAAAGGAAGAGTAAATTTAATAAGAAATTAAAAAATAGCATATTATGAAAAAATTTGTTTTACTAATTTGTTTTTCAACATTAGTAGTATTCTCATTAATTGGTCAAACTGATAATTACGAGTTTTTTCGTACGCGAAAAACGTTAGAAGGATTTACAACTTTTTTCGATGTTGTGAATCTAAATGACGAATTTACTGCTGATCAGATTATTTCGGACTTAAGAGAAGATGAGAATATTTCTAGAGCTGATTATTTTAAACTGAAAAACGGAAAAGATAGAATTCACATTTTTTATAATGAGATTATTGACGCAAACTATGTTAGGGCAATACTTCAAGCATATAATGTAGATTACGATTTAAGTACTGTATTATTGAATGGGCAAGTTGCTATCGAAGAGAATAAATTTTCTGATATCACTAAATTTAAAAGTAATCCTAATCCAGTTAAATATTCTGATTTTCCTACATATACAAATACAGGGAATAAAGAAATAGATGATTTAAACTATGGGTCTTCAAAAGAAAAATGGATCAATGAAAATCCAGAAAAATATAATGAATTACTAAAAGAAATGGAAAATAAATAATGTTTTATTTGTTATTAATATTGTATAAATTAAAATTCTGATATATGCGAAAGATTTTATTTTTTGCGGTTTTTTTGGCATTATTGTTAAATATTAGCAATAATGCTTTTGCAGTTTGTTCAGGGGCAACAAACGGAGGCGCTTTAGCTCCTGCACCAGCCATTACATGGAATACTATGAGTGTTAGCACTTATCGTTATTATACATTTAGTGCCATATATGCAGGCCAAGCCTTTATATTTTCTTTCTGTCAAAACGGAGGATCAACTGGAATAGATACACAGATTGAAATATGTTATAACACCACTGGTTTACCAGTAGCTGGGTTTTATAATGATGATTTCTGTGGTTTAGGTTCTGAAATTGCTTTTATTGCTCCTGCTGCAGGTACATATAGAATTGCTATTTATCAATATTATTGTAGTGCTACTAGTGTTGCAGCAGGAACACTAGCTTATGTTACAATGCCTGTACCAACCAATGGAGACTGTTTGGGCGCTTTGCCTTTGTGCGAAATTAGTGAAAATCACACCTATGCCCCTGTTGGGGAGGGTAACTATTACGATCTTTATGATTTTAGACAAGCAGGAAATATTGGTTCTGGTTGGTCAGATACCTATAATAATTGCCCCAACTGTATGCTTGATGGTGAACTAAATAGTCAATGGTACACATTTTTTGTTCAAAGTTCGGGTTGGTTAAGATTTACAATAACTAATCCATCAAGCGAAATATACGACTGGTCCTTACACAGTCTTAATGGAGGTGTTGACTGCTACGATTTAGTTGATTATGTCAATTATCCTCCAATTTCTTGTAACTGGTTCGGTGATATAGGGGTTGGGACTTACACTGGAATGCAAGACGCAGGAACTTCAAATTGTGAATATTGGCCAGGTCCAGGCGCTTCAAATCCATATAACGACCCAATCTGGGTTACTGCTGGACAAACTTATGCATTACACATTTCTAGTTATGTCGGTGGTACTGGTGGATATAATATTAACTTTGGTGGTTCAACAGCAAGTATCGTTGACAATACTGCTCCATCACTTACTAGTATTATTTCAACTGTTCAGTGTGGTGCACATTCCTTAACACTTCAATTCTCTGAAGGGATTGCTTGTTCAAGTGTTCAAGCGTCAGATTTCACTGTTACCGGACCTCAAGGATCTTACTTGGTAGTTGATGCATGGAGTGGAGTATGCCAAGCCGTTGCTGGTAGTACATATTCTTCAGGTACATTTTATGATGATGTATGGACTATTGAATTAGGAGATTATTTAGCTCATGACGGAAGTTACACTATTTGTGTAAACAATAACAGTGTAAATGATTTATGTGGCAATGTTATGCCAGCTTCATGCTTACCTTTTACTGTTAGTGGAATTGAAGCTACAGCGACTCCATCTCATGTTGCTTGTAATGGTGGTAATACAGGTAGTATTTTAGTTAATAATATTGTTGGTGGTACTGCACCATATGAATATACTGTAAATGGAGGACCTCCTACTGCTGTTGTTGGAACAAGTTTTACTTTATCTAATCTAACAGCCGGTAGTTATCAAATAATTGTTACTGATGATATTGGAGTTTGTGAATATATGACAACCGTTGTAATTAATCAACCAACAGCACTTGGTTACAATACAAATTTAACTCATCCTACCTGTGGTGGTGGTGGTACTGATGGAGCTGTATTGATTACCCCGTCAGGTGGAGCTTCTCCATATGATATACAACTAGGTGCCGCAACACAAAACGATGTCTTATCATACAATTTTACCGGTTTATCTGGTGGTTCGTATGGTATTACTGTAACAGATGCATACAGTTGTACGACTTCAGGAAGCGTTAATTTAAATATTGCGGATTTGCCAGATCCAACATTTACTTATAATTCAAATCAATGCTTTACTGGTCATTCATTTAACTTTACACATACAGGTACTGTAATTCCTGGAGAAACATATCTGTGGACATTTTCAGGGTCAAATATCCCACAAACATCTACAGCTCAAAACCCAACTGGCATTACTTGGCCTAGCTTTGGATCATACAGTGTGACTTTGCAAATAACAGCAGGTTCATGTGTAAATTCATCAAATCAAACTATTGAAATATACCAAAATCCAACTCCGACTATAACTCCAACTCCTGAGAATTGTGGTTTATGCGATGGCTCGGCTGAAACAACAACCGCATATTCATCATATTTATGGTCAACTGGTGGTACAGGTCAAACAATAAGTTCATTATGTAGCGGACCTTACTCTGTAACTGTATATGATGCAAATTCATGTTCAGGAACGGCGAGTACAACTATTAATAATACGGGAAATATTCCTACAGCTACTGTTGCAGTTACTGATCCATCCTGTGCCGGCGAATGTGATGGAGAAGCAACTGTTAATGCTTCTGGATGTGCTACATATAGTTACAATTATTCATTCGGGACTACTCCAAATAATGTTACAACAGCAGGTTTATGTGATGGTAACTATACCGTTACCGTTGCAGATGGTTCTAATGCAGCCTGTTTTACTGTTGAAAATTTCAGTATAACAGATCCTCCTGCCATGGTACTTACTATGGGACATGTTGATGCTAATTGTGGTTTATCGAACGGTGAAG
>JAQVEY010000089.1 GCA_028697515.1 Bacteroidales bacterium
TGCTGTCACATCCATATATATTCGATAAGTTTAATGTGTAATCATATGTGCCAGATTCAGTAAATACAGGTAAATTAAAACCAAAGTCATTATAATCAGAGCCTTCAGTAATGCTATCAGTAATTTCTGTTTGTGATAAAGGATTTACAATAAGATTAAGAATAACCAGACTATCACAGTTATTTACTGCTGTATATATTATAGTATCGACTCCTTGAAAATCCATATAAAAGCCATTTTGGTCATAAATATCTCCATCGCAAATTTCAGCATTAATATATGTACGATAATACTCGCCAACACTAAGTTTAAGTATTACAAGACTATCGCAGCCATAAATTGTTGGAATTATTGTGTCATAAATACCAGGTTCAGATAAAATATTCCCATAAAAATTGTAGTTAGCTCCTTCACATACCATAATCTCAGAAGTATCTGCAATATAGGATGGATTTACTGAAAGATGAAGTTTAACTATACTGTCACATTCCTCGGATTCATAGCTAATCATTTCAAAATCGTGAATACCAGAAGTGTTCTGTTGAGGAATAATAAAGCCATTATTATTGTATGCTTCTCCGACACATATTTCGTCATATATATGTGTTGTGAATGAGAAATTAAAATACACAAGGTATGTCGACGATTGATCGCCTGATGAAACTGTTATATTAGCCGGAGAACCTCCCGAAGCTTGAATTATAGTTACCGATGCATTAGGGCTTTGAGCCATTGCTGTAATTGTTTGAGATTCTCCACATTCAGCATCTACATAATAATTGTATGTGTAAGGGTTAAATTCATTAATGGAAACTCCGTTTATTTTAATATTTGATAATAAAGTATTATAAACAAATTCAACATCATCAATATACAATACATCACTAGTGCTACCTTGGCCGGCAATCATATTAGTAGTAAAAGTTAAAAGAATATACGCAGGATCGTTTGAAGGGAAATTATAATCAAATGCGACTGAATGCATTGTCCACTCTTGATTGCCTCTCGTAAAATTATCAGTTGCATGGGCAACAACGTGTGATCCTGCATTTGCATCGCCGTCTTCAGGATCTTTGTAATTATAGTTATCGTGAATTATTGCATGCATTCTTGCATTTTGAGTTGATGATGGGCATACAAATTTCGCCCAGAAACGAATTGAATCAGGTTTTGCGCTGATTGATTGTCTGAAATTCGCATCTGCTGTACGGGTAATATTGTAATTTTCGGAAAAATTTGTTGCTGTTGTGCTTCCAATTCTTATTTGTCCTGTAGAAATATTTCCATTTGCTATTATTCCTAATGCTGAGGTTGCATACAACTTGCAACTATAGGTTCCGCTCGTTCCTGGTCTTATGTCAGTTGATTTTGCATGCCTTGTAGCAGTTGCTGTTCCACACCCTAAAAATAAAGTACATTCAGCAGAGGGAAAACCATTCCAATTTGTCGGTTCTGCATCACTGCTAGTGCCATCCCATATCTCAAAACCACCATTTGGTAATTGATACACTTGAGCATAAAGAATTGTGTTTGCAATACTTATGAAAATGATTAAACAGACTAGCAGCTTTTTCATAGTTTTCAATCCAAAATTTAAAACAAATTTAAATATAATAATGATTATTATAAATGTCTAGAACTGTTTTTACTCACACTTGATTGTGAATTATCAATAATCAGTTTGTGTGTTAATAAATAAGGCGCTGTCATTATGGCACCTGATAAATGGGTTTTTCGGACAATGTGGCATATAAAACACGTTTTATTCTGCAAAAATTACCTACAACCTCTAAAGGTATATATTTTGAAAAGAGGAAAGTGACAAAATAATATAATAACTAAAAATATGGAGGACAAAATTATGTTAGTAAAAAGAAATGTAAATGGCTACTTGCCATCAATATTCGACGCATTTTTTAATGATGCAGATTTAGCTGAAAATTCAGTTATGTTTACCAGACCGGAGTTTAATGTTTACGAGAATGATAAGGAGTTTGTTGTTGAAGCTGCTGTTCCGGGATTGGATAAGAAGGATTTTAACATTGAGGTAAACGACAATGTTCTTGAGATTTCGAGTCAGAAAGAAATGAAAGAGGAAAAGAATGAAGAGAAGTATTATTATCGTGGATTTTGCTACGGTAGTTTTAAGAAATCGTACAGTTTACCTGATAATGTTGATAAAGAAAAAATTGCGGCAGATTATGCAAATGGAATTCTTAAAGTAATTATACCGAAAGACAAAGAAGCGAAAATTGTAAAGAAGATAAAAATCGGATAATGAAAAATTGAAAAAATGCGGGAATTGATTCCCGCTTTTTTTATTTATACATACATATTGAAGGTCTTTTTGTATCTTTGCACAAATATTTACATTATGAAGACCAAAGAAGAAATTGTTAAAAATTGGTTACCTCGTTATACTGGAAAAAGCTTGGAAAGTTTTGGTAAGTATATCTTGCTTACAAATTTTCAGTTATATGTTGAGCTGTTTGCAGAATATAATAATGTTCCAATTGATGGACTTGATAAAAATATGTCAAGCTCTACATCGGGTAACATAACGATAATAAATTTTGGAATGGGAAGTCCAAATGCAGCAACGATTATGGATTTGCTTAGTGCAATTTCGCCAAAAGCTGTATTATTTCTTGGAAAATGTGGCGGTCTAAAGAAAAAGAACAAGTTGGGAGATTTAATTTTACCTATTGCTGCAATTAGGAGCGAGGGTACTTCTGATGACTATTTACCTGCAGAAGTTCCAGCATTACCGGCATTTCAATTGCAAAGGGCAGTGTCAACTTCAATACGTGATCATGGAAGAGATTATTGGACTGGTACTATTCTTACAACAAATAAAAGGGTTTGGGAGTATGACGATCGCTTTAAAAAATATCTAAGAAAGACTAGAGCAATGGCTATTGATATGGAAACAGCTACGATTTTTATTGTTGGTTTTGCTAATGGAATTCCTTGCGGGGCTTTACTTTTAGTAAGTGATCAACCTATGATTTCGACAGGAATAAAAACTGATTCTAGTGATAAAAAGGTTACTGAAAAATATGTAGAGGACCATATTAAAATAGGAATTGAATCATTAAGATTGATAGAAAGAGGTGGTTCTTCTGTAAAACATCTGCAATTTTAAATAAAAAAACAGCTAAAACAAGACTCTAGAGCGAGTTACTCGCGTTGGAGTGTTAAAAAAAAACAGCCTTCAGGCTGTTTTTTTTTTATTCTATTGAAGTAAAATGCTTTATAAACTGGAATCTCTCGTAACTTTGTTTATCTTTAATATTTGCATAAGATAGTTTTCCTCTAAAATCATTAACGGAGTTATAAGTATTCTTATCCATCCAATCTTTTATTTCATTGTTAATAGTTTGGATTTCTTTTATTCCTTTTTTATAAAGTACTGAACAAATTTGTACTGAAGTTGCACCTGCAAGTAGTTGTTGAATAGCAGTATTTGCAGAATGGATTCCAGTAGATGCTGAAATTTCAACATCAGGTAACAATCCTTTAATAATTGCAACCCATCTTAGCGAATGTTTTATGTCGTTTTCACTACTCATTGCAGCAGAATGAGTAAGTTCAAGTTTGTTAATATCAATAATAGGTTCATAAAACTTGTTGAATAAAACGAAAGTATTTACTCCTCTAAAACTCATCTGTTGGATAAAATGTGGCAGATTTGTAAAATTATTTCCAATTTTTATTGCAAATTTTAATTTAGTATTCTGTTTTACCTGTGAAATTATATTAAAATATTTTTCTTCAACTTGTGCTGAAGAGAGTAATGTGTCAAATGGAGAGACATTAATATTTAGTTCAAGAGCATCAGCACCAGCTTTTTCAATATCTTTAGTAAAATCTTCCCACTCCACATCAGTTGCACAGTTAATACTTGCAATAATTGGTATTTTAACTGTTCTTTTGGCTTGTTTTATTAGCTCAAGATATTCGTTTACAGAGTTATGTCTAGAATAGTTTTTAATATAGTCCTGTGCCTCAGGATAATCAATGCTTTGACTGATGGCTTTGTTCGATTCAAAGATAATTTGTTCTTCGAAAAGAGATTTTAATACTACTGCACCAATTCCGTTTTCTTCTGCTGATTTAATGTTGCTAAGGGTTTTGCTGAGACCTGAACTGCTCATTATTAGCGGGCTACTTAATTCAAGGCCTAAATAATTTGTTTGAAGTTTTTTCATAATCGTAGTTTTATGATTTTTTATTTTTTGTATTTATTATAATATGTCATTGCTTCGGGCATACATTTTTGCATGTTAGCAATTCTTTTTATATCTGAAGGATGAGTACTTAAGAATGCTGGAGGTTTTGACCCACCCATTTCTGACATTCTTGTCCAAAATTCAACAGCTTCTTCTGGATTATAACCTGCCATTGCCATAAATATTAATCCCAAACGATCCGCTTCATACTCATGTTTCCTAGAATATGGCAATAGAATTCCCACTTGTGCACTAACAGAGAAAACATTAAGAAAAATACTTTGTGTTTCCTGTGGCTTATCTTTTATAAACTGTGTCAAAACTGCTCCACCGGCAATAGCTAATAATTGTTGTGTCATTCTTTCATTACCATGCCTAGCAACAGCATGCCCTATTTCGTGACCCATCACAACTGCCATACCAGCTGCATTTTGGGTTAGTGGTAAAATACCAGTGTAAAAACAAATCTTACCTCCAGGCATGCACCATGCATTTATTACATTAGATTCAACAAGCGAAAACTCCCATTGGAAATCTTTTAACCTTTTTTCTAAACCATTTTCTTTTAAATATAGTTCGACAGCAGTTGAAATATCATTACCTACTTCATTAAGCAATTGTGTGTTTCTAATATCTTTCGATAAAGGCATTGTGTCAAGAAAACCCTTGTAATTCGTTACCCCCATACTAACCAGTTGTGACTCAGGAAGTAATGTGAGCTGCTTGCGTCCAATTATCGGAATTTTAGAACAATTGTTTAAAAATATTAACGAAATAAAACTTAGAGAAATAATGACTATAAAGTATTTACTTCTATTATTCATAATGATTTTCTTTTTATTTCACAATAATAACCAATTTTATATAAATCGAATAAATATAAAGAAGGATTTTTTGAAACTAACAGATGTTTTTTAATATTGTTTTTGAACAGTTTATAAAAAAATTGTGGAAGCCAAATCAAGAAATACTTTTTTAATTGCTTGTAAATATTAACAATTCTTATTTCTGCTGTGAAAGACTTGTCTATTTCTGTCGAATTTTCTATGATAATTAAGTTTTCTATACCATCTTCGGTTTTTTTAAGAAATATTTCGTTTGACTCAATTCCTTCGTGAATTACAGGGTTATCGATGTGAAAAATCTTAATAGAGTTATTTTTAAGCTCGTAACCGAACAAACTGTCTTCGTGTCCGTATTTATGTAAAAATTCTCTAAAAACTACTTTGTCAAATATCTCTTTTGAACTCATAAAATTGTTGGTAGCAAATGCTTTGTTTGGGTTAATATTTCTTTGTTTTGCAGGAATCATTTCTCGATGAATTCCATATTTGTACCTTAATTCATGTCCGTTTTTCTTTTGAGATGCTTTATAAATAGTACCACCACATACAATCGGTTTGTCAAAATTTGATAAATAGTTTCTGATATAATTATTATCCGGTAATGATGAATCACAGTCAATAAAAAGAATTTTGCCGTTTTCAACCTTTGAAACAAGATAATTACGTGCAGCGCTTCTTCCTCTATTTTCCCGATTAATAAAATGTGAAACTTCGGGAAACTCTGTTATTCTTTTATTTTTTTCAACAAAGTTGGAATTCGAACCGTCCTCATAAACAATAATCCTGAAATTTATTTTTTCAGTTAAACATTGTTCATGTAATAATTTCACAAAAGGGTTTATATCATAATTAAAAACAGGAATACAAATATTTAGCATTTTATCGCTTTTGTTTATAGTTCAGTACCTTCTTTCTGAACTTTTTTCAAATCTTCATTTAATTCATCAAGCTGTTTTTGTAATTCTTTTTCAAGTTCTTCATCATTCCATTCCAGACCTTCATATTCGTCATAAAAAATTACTATTAATTTTTCTGTTATTTCTGCAACTCTTTTATCGGTTTTTTCTGCCCATTTATCAAACTTTTCAGGACATTCCGACGAAAACTTATCGGCTTGTTTATCAAATTCCAGCATTAGTTTCTCAAATTCCTCAACATCTGCTTTTGCTTTTTCATCTCCATCATAAGCTTCGTTTACTCTTTTAATGTAAACATCAATTATTTCATCACCTGCGGCAAGAAATTCATCACAATCTTTAAAATCTTTTTTGCTATATTTTTCATTCAGTTCTTCAAGAGTTTCAGCAGGTTTTGTTTTAACTTTTTGCTCGTTTTTTTTGTTATTACATGAAAATACTGCAAATACAATAATTCCGATTGCTAAAATGTTTATTATTTTTTTCATAACAGATAGTTTATGGCACTCTTTGTTTTACTAATATGTTTTTTATCCTCCAGTAGTTCTATATCCGTGTGTGAAAAAGAGTCCTTTTGGTGTAACACTCAATACAGGGATAGGCGAAGTGTTGAGCATCTGATAAGCAAATGAACCAATTAAGAAATTTGTTATTGTTGTTGTTTGTTCTGTCATAATTGCAATAAGATCTGCATCAATAGTTTGTGCATACTCTATTGTGGAGTCAGTAATATTGTCTCCGACTAGTAGTGTAGATTGATACTTAATACCTTGTTCTTCGAAAAACTTCTTTACTTGAGTTGCATACATTTTTAGCTTATTATGCACTCCATCGTTGGTAGAACCTGTTACCTTAATAATATGCACTTCAGAATCGAAAGCCTTCGCAATTCTTGCAACTAATGGAACTTTTTCTCTGGTTTCTTTGGATATATCTAAAGGTAGTACTATTTTTTTGACTTCACCTAAGTATTTATCCGAAGTTACTGTAATTACAGGTCTTTCAGTTTCCTGAACTATTCTATAAGCATTGCTACCAATAATATAATCTGACAATCCTGATTCTCCGTTTGTAGAACAAATAATCATTGAATCATCAAAAGCTTCAGCTTGGTGAGCAACTTCTTCATGCACTTTTCCAGATTTAATTATATAAGAAAAATCACAGCCTGCATGCAATTTCTTTTTGTACTTACGGATAATTGTTTCAAATTCATCCATAACCGAATCATATTGATTCTTTAATTCAATACTAAACTTTCCTGCTTTTTTACTTTGAACATAAACCAGCTGTAAATCTGAATTAAATTTGTTGGCATACAAAATTGCAAGCTCAAGACCTTTTAAAGATTCTTTTGAGAGATCTAAAGGAACTATTATTCTTTTCATATTAAAAATATTTATCGGCTAAATTACTGAATAAGTTTAAAAAATCCTAATTTTGAGAAATAATTTGTATCAAATTATGCAAATTTATAATATAATTGGGTTGATGTCAGGAACATCAGTTGATGGTTTGGACATAGCTTTATGCAGTTTTTCCAAGTCAGGTGTTGTTTGGAAATGTGATATTATAAAATGTCAATCTATAGAATATTCCGAAGAAATGCGTCATAATTTACTCAATGCTTTTCTTATGTCAGGAGTAAAATTAAAAAAGCTGGAACTTGAGTTTTCGGAATTCTGTGCAGAAAAAATCAATGTTTTTAAATCTGGTTATAATTCAAAAATAGATTTAATAGCTTCGCACGGACATACGGTATTTCATCAACCTGAAAACAAAATAACTATGCAAATTGGAAGTGGTGAGATAATTGCAAAATTATGTGGGGTAACCGTAGTAAGCGATTTTAGATCAGGTGATGTTGCTCTTGGTGGACAAGGAGCTCCACTTGTTCCGGTTGGGGATGAATTGTTGTTTGGGCAGTACGAGTCTTGTTTAAATTTAGGCGGTTTTTCAAATATCTCCTTTAGTAATAATTTCGGAAAACGTATGGCTTTTGATATTTCGCCAGTAAATATTGTTTTAAACGAATTGGCTAGCAAACTAGGATTATTGTATGATAATAAAGGAACTATGGCTGCATCAGGGAAGCTTATCCTGGAATTGTTCGATAAACTTGAAAAAATAGAATATTACAAATCAGTACCTCCAAAATCTCTTTCACGCGAATGGTTGGAGGCTAATATTGACCCATTGTTAGATGATTTTTCGAACAGACCAATTGAGGATTTGTTAGCAACATTCACTTTGCATACAGCAACTAGAATAGCAGAAGTTTTAAAGG
>JAQVEY010000090.1 GCA_028697515.1 Bacteroidales bacterium
GAACAGTTACGCAATAAAAACCTCCTGAAAGTCCAGTCAATGGATTTCCTGAATAAGGAGATTGCCAAGTAAGTGAATACGGAGCAGTACCTTCAGATACATTTGCTGTCGCAGTCCCGTCATTTGCTCCTGGAGCTGATTCTGGAGTCGTTATAACTGAGACCGTGGGAGAATCTAAAATTGTAACCGACACATCGTCAGTAGAAGTACAACCATTTGCATCTTCAACAACTACTGTATAAGTTCCGGTTGATGTTGCTTCGTATGTTTGATCACCTGCAACACTATTCCAAGAATATGAGGTATATCCGATTCCTGCATCAAGAGTAACCGTACCACCGCATTCACTTGTTAGGTTATCTCCGATATCTACTTGGGCTGCACTGTTTATTGTTACATCAAAACTTGATTCAGCAAAACAGTTAGGTGTTGTTCCGGTCTCAGCATATATTGTTATTACTTGTGATTCTGTAATAATAGTCCCTGAGGGTAACAGAGTTCCAAGATTATTATAACATTGACCATTTGTTAAGACAGGAATTGTATATAAATCACAAACTTCAACATCAGGAAGGTTGTCAACTACTGGAGTTTCGTTTATGGTTACCGTAAAACTATTTTCGTTCGTACAATTTGGTATTGTTCCTGTTTCAGCATAAACGTAAACCGTTGTTGTAGTTGTAATTTCATATCCTGCAGAAACAGGATTTATTCCACCCGAAGACAAGAAATATTCACCATTCGTAAGAGCTGGAAGAGTATATGAATCACATGCAGTAACATCTGCAGGCGCATCAACATCGGGAATTGAATTTATTGTTGCGGTTACAGGTGTTCTTGCGCTGACACATTCATCTCCGATCATTATTTGCCAGTTATAAAAATAATAATAGTAATTTGCATCTCCAGCATTAGTACCTGTTATAGACACCACTTCTCCTATATCATAAGGCCAACTTGTCCCAGTATTATTTCTCCACAAATTTGAGGTGGTTGTTCCACACTTTAATTGATAATCTGTGCCTGCCGGTATATCAAAGTCAAGACTTACAGTGTTAATACCTTCGTATAAATATACTGTTTTTGAATCTATTTCTGCGCTTGAGCTATTTCTTAATTGAATAATCCTATTACCTTCAGTTTCAGAATTTACCTGAACAGATACAAGTCTGAAATCTTCGGTGGCACTAAATATCAAATAATAATTATTTGATGTATGATTTCCACCATTCACATCAATATCTGAATTTCCACCTGAAAAATATTCAGGAGATACACCGGATTGTACATAATAGGTTGTTGTATTCGTAAAGTTATCAGTTAAACTTGTACCTGTCTGGACGAAATTTCCTAAAGTTGCAGCATCATACCAAGCAAGCGTTCCTGAACCTGAGGCTGTCAAAGTCAGTGAAGCTGCACCGCAGGATTCATCACCGGTTGTCGTCGGAGCTTCGGGAAGATTAACTGTTATCATGTCGGTAACAGAATATGTATTATCGCCATAAGCATTATAAGCTGTCAAACTGACTGTTAAAATACCACTTTCGGTATAGGTATGAAGAGGGTTTTCTTCTGTGGATGTATTGCCATCGCCGAAATCCCATTCATAAGTGTCGGCATCAACAGATGTGTTTGTGAATTGAACAATACCTGTACAAGTAGTAGTTACATCCGAAGTAAATCCTGCAACAGGAGCTCCTGGAATGTAAACAGTAATATAATCTTCTTTTAGTTCGGTAACAGTACATCCTGCACTTACAACTTCAAGGCTGACATCAAAAACCCCATCAGTAGCATAATTTACTGTTGGATTTTGATCGCCGGATGTTGCTGGATTTCCGCCTTCGAATACCCATCCCATAGAAGTAACTGTGCCTGAAGTTAAATCTGTGAAATTGACATCAGATCCAATAATAACATTAACCGAAGATGCAGAAAAATCAGGACTTGCAATTCCGTCTGGAATCAATTGAATATCAAGACGTGTAGAAACATCATTAGTAATTGTTACAGTATGTGTCTGTGATTGATATCCGGCAAGGGAAAATGTAAAATCATAAGTTCCTGCATAAATAGGGCGATGATAGTTGCCTACAGGAGCAGCCGTATAAACATGAGAGTTATCTTCATCATGCCCAACAATTTCAACTTTAACATCTGCAAGGGGAGTTCCTGTGCAAGCATCTGTTACAATTCCTCGTAATCCATAAAGTACTTGTTCGGTGTAATCAAGCATTGCCTGACGATTATAATTCCAATATGTATTAAGATATGCAACTTCAAGATCTTTATCAGTGGAAACTTCCATAGTTATTTCTCTAATCCCCTGAAAATAATTCATATAATCTTGACGTGAACCTGTTATAACATACCAATCACCTCCTTCAGTAACTCCGTCAGGATAAGTATCAGTAAAAGAAGCACCACCGCTAATTGATATGACATAATCAGCATATATGTGTGCAACATAATCCCACCATGTATCATCAGCGTGAGTATTGTCACTGCTCTCATAAGTATCCCAAGGGAAATTTGCAACCTCTGCACCACCATGAAAATTTACTGACATAACAAAATCATGAGCTGAAGCATAATCCATCATAATCTGGATTTCCTGTTGATTGTTAACAGATCCTCCCTCCATTCTAGGGAAGTTTCTATTGAGATCAACACCATTCGCGTTATAACGCCTTGCTGTACTTATTGATGTACCTGTTGCAGAACCGTAGAAAGTTCCATCAGGATTTGACATGGGATTTATATAAATCTCAACATTATCCACTAAATTTGTAACCTGAGAAATACTGCCATAATTTGATAGCAAATAATCTGCATAACGTAATGAAAGTATTATTCCTGTTGTCTCGTCTCCATGCATTGAACTTGACCACCAGAATTCAGGTTCGTCTTCATCGTCATTAATATTGTCAGAAATAATCAAACATAGAATCGGCCATCCATCTATTGATGTGCCAATAGTTTCTAATTTTGCTAATGCAGGATAATTATCTACAAAATCCTGCATCATTTCTTCATATACAGCATGAGTAGGGTATCTGTCCCAATTAGCCATCTGTGCCACTGTGGTCGCCATTGTCAATGCTTTAGAGGCATCGTAATAACTATAAACAGGAGTGAAATCCAGATTGTAATTTAAGAACTCATTAAACTCCTGCGAGTTAGCATAAGCATAAACGAGTCCGCTTTTATAATTATCAATTGAAATGATTTCGGTTAACTCTCTTAATAATTCATGGTTAGAGCAATTGAAAGTGAAATAAAATTCACCTCTCTCACTTAATTTCTCTAGAGCAAAATCCATTTCGGGACTAAGACTTTGCGAAAAAGAAAATGTTGTGAAAAGGACAAGAAGTAAACACAGAGTAAAATTTTTCATAATAGTATTTATTTATTTTTTAATAGTTTTTCAATATGTTTTGTGTTATTCAATGTTGTTATTTCAATAAAGTAAACCCCAGAATCTAATTGTGATGTGTTTAAAAAGTATTCTGGAGTATTTATATTTGTTTTATAATAACAAATTTTTCCTGTGATATCAATTATTTTTAAAGATGTTATAGCCTTATTGCATTCGATAAATAATTGATTATTTACAGGATTAGGATAAATATTTATATTCTTAAAATTATCTGTTTCAATTCCAGTTGTTACAGTAATTTCTGATGTGTATTCGTTTGAACCACAAGCACTATTTGCAGTAAGTGTAACCTGATATTCGCCCGGCAGGGAATATTGATGCACAGGATTTGTTTCAGTAGAAACTGTCTCATCTCCAAAATCCCACTCATAAGAATCTGCTGCTGTTGATGTATTTGTAAAATTTACAGTTGTTTCGCTGATATTTGTTTCAAATCCTGCAATAGGATTTTGATTCACATAAATATTCAGAGGGGTTCTCTCAGAATAACAATCAGGTAGTTTTATTTGCCAGTCGTAAAAGTATGCATAGTATTTATTGCCGTCATTCCACCAAACATCGTTACTTCTTTTTATCGAAATTGCATTGCCAATATTATATGGATAGGAGAACGAACTAAAGAGGCCAACATAACCTCTGTAGAGATATGAGGTGCCAGTACAACCTATTTTATAATTTGATCCAATAGGAATGTTTGCATTTATTTCAATTGTCTGCATGCCATCTGCTATGTTTATGTCTTCATCGAAAACGATATCCCCTTGTGCAGTTTTTATATAAATATTTCGAATTCCTTCACCTTGAGCATAAACTTTTACAGACTGAAGTTGGCATTCTTCAAAACAATCAAATGTAAGGTAGTTTGATTCTGAGCTGCCAATGTATTCTCCACCATCTGCATTATCAGGTTCTCCTCCTGTAAATATTTCTCCTGTACTGAGTCCCTGAATGTAATATGTGGTGGTCTCGAATAATTCAGGCGTTGTATAAGAATAACCTATTTGGAAAGCTACCTCATCTTCGGCATTTTCAAACCAAGATATTTCATAGTCAGAATCTATAGTAGCATTTACGCTACCCGAGGATTCGCAAATTACATATACAGGCACATTTTCAAGTTCAGGAAGACTTATGCTTATGTATTCTTCTTTTATTATTGAGTCAATGCCAAATTCGTTTTCTGCAATCAGTTTAACGTTATAATTACCGTTTAATCGATATAGGTGAAACGGATTATTTTCAACAGATGTGTTGCCATCACCGAAATTCCATAGATATTGAGTTGATTCGGAAGCTTCCGAAGTATTTAAGAATTGTATTTCGGGATTACAATCAACAGTTTGAACAGATGATTCAAAATTCGCAGTTGGAGCAACCATTTCTAGATTGGCAAGCTGTACATCCTGAATGGTCGGTTCGTAATTATTAATGGTTACATCAATCGTTTTTGATTTATATCCCGGACATGAATAAGTTACTGAATAGTTTCCTTCATACAATAATCTATAATAGTCTCCGAACAATGGGAAAGAATAAATATGGGAGTTGAAGAAATCATAACCATCAATATAGATCATTGCCTCAAGTGGCTCGCCTGTAATAGAATCGGTTACAATACCTCTCAAACCGTAAGTTACTTGTTGCATATAATTCAATAAAGCTTGTCTGTTATAGTTCCAATGAGCAGGAAGTAAATCGGAATCAAGTTTTTTTTCCGTACTCATCTCAATTGTCACTTCTTTGCAGTTGTGGAAATAATTCATATAATCTTGTCTAGTTCCAGTAGCTTGATACCATGCATAACCATTTGTAACCCCATCATCAAGATCGGTAAAATATCCGCTGGGTGAATTTGCTTGAGCTAGTTCGGCATACTCTGTCGAAACAAAAAACCACCAGTCATTATCGGCAGGTAGAGTGGGGTCAGTATCATAAGGGTAGTTTATCAATTCGGCACCGCTGTGCGTATTTGCAGACATTACAAAATTTCTTTCGGCAGCATATTCCATAAAAACAACAGTCTCTATTCCATACTCTTCGCCATCAGGATGTTCTCCATAAATAAAATCAGAGTAATTCCTATTTAGATCTATATCGTCATAATTATATCTGCGACTGTCGGCGACGGTATTATTTCCTCCGTAGTAGGTTCCATCGGGGTTTGCAAAAGGGTTAATATAGATTTGTAAATCGTCAACAAGATTTGTAACCTGAGGAATTGTTCCGTAATTTGATAATAAATAATCAATTAAATGCAAAAAAAGAATCCCACAAACAAGTTCGTCGCCATGCATCATACCAGTATATAAGAATTCTGGTTCTGCTTCTTGCACATTAACATTATCAGAAATTTTAACAACAAGCAATAGCCTTCCTTGAGATGAGTATCCAATAGTGTCAAGTTTGCAAATATCAGGATAATCATCAGCAAATTTCTGCATCATTTCCTCATACACTTCATATGTGGGATATCTGTCCCAGTTTGCCATTTCTGCAATTGTAGTTGCCATCGTTAAGGCTTTTGATTGGGAATAATAACTCTCAACGAGAGAAAATTCTTTACCTGAAGCAAGAAATTTTTCAAATTCCTTCTTATTTGCATAAGCAAATACATTTTTACCATCAAAATTGTCAATCGACAACATTTTTGAAAATTCAGATAATTCTGAAACATCAGCTTTAAATTGGAAATAAATTTCGCCTCTATTTTCGAGAATATTAAGTGCCGCACTATTTTCAGTATTTTGTCCGTAAGACAACATACAGAATAAGCTTAGTGATAAAATAGCTAAAATAAATTTGTTCATTTAAATTGTTTTTAGAGGCGAAATTTAAATAAATATAATTAAAAAAGGCATTCTATTATCAGAATAAAAATACTTTTTATACAATGTCAGTAAAAAGACGCATCAAATGATGTTTTGGTTGAGTTAAAGATTAAATTATTCTTAATGAAAAGCTAAAATTTATATAGATGGTTTGCAAATAAATTAAAAAAAGTAAATTTGTCATATTAAATTCTGATTATATGATTTCTAATATTATTCTTGCTGGTTCGGGAAATGTAGCTTATCATTTAGCTAAAGCGTTTAAGAAAGCAGGTATTAATATTAAACAAATATTCAGCAGGAATCACACAAGTGGAAAAGAACTTGCGTTGATTACAGATAGCATTTTTACTGATAGTATAGACGAAGTGTTTGCTAATGCAGATGCATATATTTTTGCTATGAATGATGAGGCAGACAAGGATATTGCGAAACGTTTAAAAGTTGAAAACAATAAAATACTTCTACACACAGCCGGTAGTTTGAGTATGGAAATCTTTAAACAAAAAACTTCAAACTATGGCGTTTTTTATCCCTTTCAAACATTTTCAAAAGATATAGATTTGAATTTTAACAAAGTTCCTATTTGTATTGAAGCATCAAATTTGGGAACTATTAATGAATTAAAAGAGCTGAGCAAATCGATATGTTGCAAATATTATGAAGTAAATGAAGATCAAAGGAAGATTTTGCATCTATCAGGTGTTTTTGCAAGTAATTTTATGAATCATTGCGTTTATCTAGGGGGAAAAATTTTAGAAAAAGAAGGACTATCTACAGAGATGTTAAAGCCTCTGTTACAGCAAAGTTTTGATAAAATATTAAATAATGGCGCGTATATGTCTCAAACAGGACCAGCCAGAAGGAATGATCTGATAAGCATTGAAAAACATCTCGATTTTGTAAAGAAAGATAAAAATTTGTATGATATTTACAAGATATTTACAGAGAGTATTTATAAAACATATCATGCTGATGGACAATAATTTAAGAGGGTTGAATTTTAAGCAGTTGTTAAAGAATGCAGAAGCACTTTTCTTTGATATAGACGGAGTATTGTCTTCATCTCAGGTACAAATAAATGATAATGGGGAGCTATTAAGGACCACAAGTGTAAAAGATGGATATGTCCTTAAATATGCTTTAAAAAAAGGAATAATAATATGTGTAATTTCGGGAGGAATTGACAAAGCTGTTCAGAAAAGATTTGAATTACTGGGGATTGAAGATGTGCTTATTGGTTGCAGCAATAAAATTATTGAATTTGAAAAGCTAATAGATAAGTATAATTTGAATTATAAAAATGTGGTTTATATGGGCGATGATATCCCAGATTATCATGTTATGAGAAAGGTTGGCATACCATGTTGTCCAATAGATGCAGCTGATGAAATAAAGGAAATATCTTTGTTTATTTCTTCAAAAAGAGGTGGTGAAGGATGTGTGAGAGATATTACAGAACAGGTTCTGAGAGCAAAGGGAATGTGGATGGACGCTGATGCATTTGAACTTTAATTAAGAATATATAGATGATAGCATTTTTTAAGTTAATAAGGTGGAAAAATGTTCTGTTAGTAGCAATTACAATGTTTGCTATGAAATATGCTGTTATAGCACCTATATATAACATTTATGAAGTTCAGTTCGGGTTGTCAGAACTAGGTTTTATGTTTCTTGTTTTAGCCGCGATGTTTTTGATGGCCGGGGGTAATGTAATAAATGATTATTTCGACCGTAAAACAGACATGATAAATCGCCCCAAACGCGTATTGGTTGGATTTTCTGTAAAACGCCGGCAGGTGTTGTTTACACATACAGTATTGAACATATTAGGTGTATTATGTGGATTTGTCGTTGCCTATATTATCGGAAAAATATGGCTTGGAGTCTTTTTTATTTTTGTAAGTCTCTTACTTTGGACATATTCTTCCGAGTTGAAGAGAAAGGTATTCATAGGTAATTTTGTAGTTGCGTTATTAACGGGGTTTATTCCTTTTTTGGTTGCTAT
>JAQVEY010000091.1 GCA_028697515.1 Bacteroidales bacterium
CTGTATAAGATTTATTTACAAAAAGGTCATTAAATTCTTCTTCGAAGTACTCGTTGAACAAAACAGTATCTTGAAATTCGGTATCGGAGGCATTTTTAATTTTAACCACTACATTCATCAGTTCATTATTACATCCTACACAAGAAGCTCCATGCACAAAAATGTGAACAGGCAAAGGGTTTAAATTTCCCAAAGAATCATATTTCATTATATGATAAGGAGCGTCAGCACAAATTTCGGAACCGGTTGTATTTGCCTGTTTTTCGGTTTTCTGTGCAAAAGATACAACTTGGCTAAAGCTTAAAATAAAAATAATAATAAATCCATTTAGTTTCATTTCTCCATAAATTTTTTAACGTCAATAATAAATCTTTCGTGTATTCCCTTGCCGATTTCTCCTTCTTCGTCTCGAGCAATGACATTAAAAACTAGTCTTCGGCGATCAATTTCTATAAGTTCTGATTCGCAAAATACCCGCATTCCGATAGGAGTTGCTTTAGTGTGGGCAATATTAACTTTTGTTCCTACGGTACCAAAACCCTCGGGTAAGAAAGGCAATACAGAACCCAAACAAGTTTTTTCCATTAGGGCAATCATAGCGGGAGTAGCAAAAACTTCGACCAATCCGCTACCATATTTTGCGGCGGTATCTTCGTAAACTACAATTTGTTCTTCCGCTCCTTTTATTCCATTTTTAAGCAAAAATTCCATCTATCAATTAGAATTTGAATGATATTGTTTGTTTAACATCAGTACCCAAACTCAAAGATACTGGGCATAAAGCCGGAACATGTTCAACGATACTTTGTTGTTTTTTATTTAGCTCACAGACTGAAAAGTCGAACTCAATAATAATTTCTGCTATTTTACGCAAAGGTTCCTGAGCCATAATTTTTGTAGTTTTAGCTTTTGCTCCTACAATTGAAAACCCATGTTCCTGAGCTGCCATTCCGGCAATTGTAAGAATACAATTACACAAACCTGTTGCCACAAGGTCGGTAGGCGAAAAACACTCGCCTTTACCTTTATTATCAATAGGAGCGTCGGTAATAACTTTCTGACCTGAACGCACATGAGTGTTTTCGGTACGTAAATTTCCTAGATAAACAGTTTCTGAAGTATGCATAATGATAATTTTTTGTAAAATTACAAAAAAGCAGAAAATAATCACAAAAAAGAATATCCAAATAAAAAAATAATAACTTTGTAGGAAATAAAAGCTGTAAAAAATGATAAAAACCATACAATATATACCAAAATGGATGTATAAGTATGGTTTTTACAGACATATAAACGAGTTAGCCGTCAGTGTAAAAAAACAAAGACACAGCGGACAATTTGCTACTTAAAGACAGAAAAAGAAAAACGAAATAATGAACAGCCCACGCACAAAACTGCACATTTGCAAGCCCCGACACACAAGCCGATGCTTCAGCTTGCAAAAGAGCAGTTTTCTTGCCGACGCACCCGTAGATAATTGTATATTTGTGCCTAATAATAAACATTTAAACAGATTTTAGATTAATGGAAATACGAATCTTGAAACCTCGGAAGGCACTAAACAAAGCCTTTCTGAAAGTAAAACCAAACAGGACTGAAATCGAGTGTTTCAAGACTAATTTAATCCAGTTGCTCGACAGGATTAATGACAGCGAATCAGAAGAATTTCATAAGAACCTTGTTTCTGATTTTCTGAAAGATACTTACTATAAGCAAAATCATTTTATAAATACAAAAGGTCGAAACGACCTTGTAATACATAACACAAACAGTGCCTCCGGCACCGTGGGTGTTATTATTGAAGCTAAGAAGCCGACAAATAAATCGGAAATGCTGACCCAAGAAAAAATCAACGTAAAAGCATTTCAAGAATTAGTTTTGTATTATTTACGTGAACGGATTACTCAAAAAAACATTGAAATAAAATATTTGATTGCAACCAATATTAACGAATGGTTTATATTTGATGTAACGCTTTTTGATAGGTTATTTGCCCAAAATAAAAATCTTGTAAAACAATTCAATGACTTTGAGGGTGGTAGATTGGCAGACATAAAAACAGATTTTTTCTATAAACAAATAGCAGAACCTTTTATTGCTGAGATAAAACATGATATTGAATTTACCTATTTTGATATTCGTGAGTATAGTAAACCTCTACGAAACGATGACAAAAAGGATGATAATAAACTCATTGCATTATTCAAATTACTTTCGCCCGAACATCTTTTAAAACTTCCTTTTGCAAACGACAGCAACAGTCTTGATAAACGTTTTTACGGTGAATTACTTCATATTATTGGTTTGATTGAAACCAAAGACGGAAGTAAAAAACTAATTGAACGAAATAAAGACGGCGAACGCAATACAGGTTCATTTCTCGAAAATGCCATTATTCAATTAGACAGCCTTGATAAAATTTCAAGGTTGGAAAATTCAAGCCAATTTGGAGCAAACACACAATAAAGACTTTTCAATGTTGGACCTGAATTGAGTATTACTTGGATTAATCGTATTTTGTTTCTGAAATTATTGGAAGCCCAATTAATCAGTTATCACAAGGGCGATAAATCGTATGAGTTTTTGAGTTTCGATAAAATAAAAGATTACGACGATTTAAACAGCTTGTTTTTTCAAGTGCTTGCACGCAAGCAAAACGAACGTAACGAAGATGTAAAAACGTTATTTGCAAAAGTTCCTTATCTGAATAGTTCGCTTTTTGAACCAACAGAAATTGAACACGCAACGCTTTTTATTAGCCAGTTACGCAACGATAAAACTTTGCCTATTTATTCGCAAACCGTATTAAAAGACAGCACAGGCAAAAAACGAACAGGAAATATCAATCCGCTCGAATATCTTTTTGATTTTCTTAACGCTTATGATTTTACCAGCGAAGGAAGCGAAGAAATTCAAGAAGATAACAAAACCCTTATCAATGCTTCTGTTCTTGGATTGATTTTCGAGAAAATAAACGGCTACAAAGACGGTTCATTCTTCACACCAGGTTTTATAACCATGTATATGTGCCGTGAAACCATCCGCAAAGCTGTGGCTCAAAAATTTAATGAAAGAAAAGGTTGGAATTGCACCGATATAAACTCGCTTTATAATAAAATTGACGACCCAAAAGAAGCGAACAAAATAATTAACGAACTAAAAATTTGCGACCCTGCTGTTGGTTCAGGTCACTTTTTAGTTTCTGCACTCAATGAAATAATTGCCATAAAAAGCGACCTCAAAATATTGCAAGACCGTGAAGGCAAACGTTTAAAAGAATATCATTTTGAAGTTGTAAACGATGAAATGATTGTAACCGACGAAGATGGCGAACTTTTCGAGTACAACCCCACGAACAAAGAAAGCCAACGCATACAGGAAACTTTGTTTCATGAAAAACAGACAATAATTGAAAACTGTTTGTTTGGTGTTGACTTAAATCCTAATTCAGTAAAAATTTGCCGTTTGCGTTTATGGATTGAGCTATTAAAAAATGCCTATTACAAAAACGAAACAGAACTTGAAACCTTTCCAAACATTGACATAAACATAAAATGCGGGAACTCGCTCATCAGCCGTTTTGCACTTGATGCCGATTTAAAACAAGCATTAAAAAAGAGTGCCAGTAAATGGACTATTGATAGTTACCGCCTTGCCGTTGAAACATACCGAAACGCTCAAAGCAAAGAGCAAAAACGTGAAATGGAACGGCTCATAAATGAGATTAAAACCAATTTTCGCAGCGAAATATCGCAAAACGACCCGAAAATAAAACGCCTGAGAGCATTAAATGGTGAATTATTTACAATGACAAATCAAGGTCAACTTTTTGAACTATCGAAAAAAGAAAAAGCCGAGTGGAACGCCAAAGTTACCAAACTAACCACCGAAACCCAAAAATTGGAAGCGGAAATTGAAGAAATTAAAAGCAACAAGATATACGAAAATGGTTTCGAGTGGCGGTTTGAGTTTCCCGAAGTGCTGGACGATAACGGAGCTTTTGTTGGCTTTGATGTCGTGATAGGAAATCCGCCGTATGTATACAGAAATGCAGACATTGAAAATATAAAGGAATATTTCAATACCAATTATTACAATACTTCAGGTAATTACGACTTGTATAAGTTCTTTATTGAACAATCAATAAAAATATCAAAACATAATGGCTATAATTCGTTAATTACTAATTCATCCTTCTTATTACAGACATCTTTCGACAAAACAAGGAAGTTTCTTTTAGAGAATGCCTCGCTAAAAAATATCGTTCCACTTGGAGGCTCTGTTTTTGAAGAAGCGACAGTTGACTCTGCGATTTATATCCTACAAAAGTCAAAATACGATGGTGGTAAAACACTTGTAATAAATCCAAAAAAACCTATTGAAGTTGCTTCAACCCCAGCTTATACCTTAAAGCAAGACAGATTTTTAAAAAATGAGTTTTTAGTGTTTGATTACTTGTTGAATGACGAAGAATATAACATCGTAAATAAACTACTATCAAATTTTCCAAAAATTGAAACTGGCTATGATTTTGGAGTTGGAATAAATACGGGTTATATAAAAGATGAACTAACAGCAGAAATAAAGCTTGACGAAAGATACCATCCTATGGTTCCAGGAACAGGAGTGTCGAAGTATGGAAAAATAAATTCAGATGGTTTTATAATGTATGATAAGGAATTTGTGAAGAGCAAAGGAAAACTTGGAAGGACATTACCAGATGAAAAGTTTTTTACAGAACCTAAAATACTGATAGTCAGAACAAGGAACATAACACTTAAAGAGAGAATAATTGCCTCAATTGACTATGAGAAAAAATACAATTTAAATCGAATTTCAAATATTATTTCAAAGGACAATAATTCGATTGAAGGACTTTTAGGAGTTTTAAATTCAAAGCTATTTAATTGGCTTTATTCAAAGAGATATTTTGACTATGAAATAAAGCCGATTTATTTAAGAAACTCTCCCCTTTGTAACACTAACGACAAAGAACTTAATAGACTTGTTAAAGAAATAATCGAGTTAAGAAATGCCGATGAGAAAGTTAATATTTCAAAACTAATTTCCTCTATCGACCAATTGGTTTACCAGCTTTATGATTTGACTGAAGAAGAAATTAAAATAATTGAAATCACTGTAAAATGATTGAATCAAGTTCAAATAATCCTTTTTCTAATCTATTTGACATAGAAACTCAAAATATTGAGTCTTTAATAATCAAAGAGACTTATAATAAAGAAAATTGCTTTATTTATGAGGGAAATATGATTATTGGTGGTTTTATTATTGTGCAGAAGAAAAAAGT
Organism: Bacteroidales bacterium; assembly: GCA_028697515.1. Classification (GTDB taxonomy): domain Bacteria; phylum Bacteroidota; class Bacteroidia; order Bacteroidales; family ML635J-15; genus Bact-19. The sequence continues at coordinate 5,309 of JAQVEY010000091.1, forward strand.
TAAAACCATTCTTAAAGTCTCATTTTACAAATCAAAAATTGATAAAAAATATATACCACGACTTGAATTTAGAAAAGTAGATGATAACGGAGAGCCAACAAAGTCTAAGGGCAATGATGTTATTATTAAATTTAGTGACGGTGATGAAGCAAGAGCTTTTTGGAAAGTGATTCATTTTTTACAAGGTTTTAAGGATTTGGTTGATTTAGGAGACTTTCATTCAAAATACCAAGCTGTAAGTTTTGATTCTTACTTAGTCGATTTTAAGTCTAAAGTTCAAGCAGAGAAAGTCAAAGAATTAACAGCATTATCTGAATCAACGAAACTCTCTAAACATGAAATTAAGGAGTTGCTCCTACCACATCGTAGAAATGCAGTTCATTGGTTTTATGCTTTTTTGAAAAATTTACATAACAAAGAAGGAATTAAAGCCTTTGACTCGTACAGAAAGAAACACGCAATAACCGAACAAGGTGAAGAACCTATTTGGCATCATTTCTTAAAATCTAATGATTGGATTATTGGATTGAACATTGATATAAAATTCATCCGTGATTTACTTTCAAAACAAAAGGTGGGTTATGAAGACTCTAAAGGTGTTGGAAGCCCAGAAGTAGATTTATTAGGAATTTCATACTTTACAACCTTAATTGAATTAAAAACAAGTAAAACTAAAATTTTTAAAGAAAAGAAAACGACAAAATCAAGAGCAAATACTTGGGATTTTTCTGAAGAATTTGTAGAAGCATATAGTCAAACTTTGGCACAAAGGAGTGAGTTAACGGAATACAAAGACTTTAAAGATGAAAACGGTAGCTTAATTGATACTAAGAAAAATAGAATATTAGACCCAAAGGCAGTTTTAATTATTGGTAATAGAAATGAAGAATTTCCACACATTAGAAAATCAGAATTTGATATGAAGTCCGATTGTTTTGAAAGAATGAGAAGAGATTCAAGAAATATTGAAATAGTGACATTTGATGAACTTTTTGAAAGAGCTTTTCATATTGTCTTTACTGACAAATTACCAAAAGATTGGTATAAATTAGACCCTGAAAACTTTAAAATAAATGTTTTAAAACTTTAGAATTATGGCAACAAAAACAGTTCCGGTAAAACCTCACAAAAGGTCAACTCCATCACCTACACCAAGAAAAAATCCTGATGCACCAAAACCAGGTCCAAAGACAGTTCCAGTTCAACCACACAAAAGGACACCGCCGAAAAAGTAAATGATTACAATGACAACGCTTCACAGCCACACACATTGCCAAGCCCCACGAGCCTACGCTAAAGCCAAAGCTTGTCAAAGAGTGTGTCTGTCCCAACGCACGGCAGACAGTAACGAAGTAGCAAATTGAAAGAAAAATGACAGGAAAGATAAACACCGAACGGCTAACAGCACCTATGTGTAATGCGAAAAGCGTCGAAACTTGGACGTGAACAGCGTTTCCGAACACCGCCAAATTTTTTAAATTTGGTTTTTACGACAAAAGCTAAAAACAAAATTCAAAAAATCTGGCTCAGTGGGAACTCTTTTGAAGGAATCGCTATTCCTTTCTCGCACTCCACATAGCTGCAACCGTTAGGGGCAAGCATAAAAAACAGCACATTGCACAATTAATTAAACTTTATTTAAAAATATTGTTAAATCTGTTGTGCATTTTGTATCTTTGTGAAAATAATTTAACAAAGCAATGATAACACTTTATCAGAAATTTGAAACGCTTTTGCAAAATACGACAACAGACTTTAAACGTTATTTATACGAAAAAGTCTCTTGGAATAGTCGAATGATTGGTATTATTGGTCCTCGTGGTGTCGGTAAAACGACGATGATTTTGCAACACATCAAGGAGAATTTAGACAGTAAAAAAGCATTATATGTAACTGCTGACGATATGTATTTTGGTAAAAACAGCCTTTATGATTTAGCTGATAACTTCTATAAATCTGCAGGAGAATATTTGTTTATTGATGAAATACATAAATACGCCAACTGGTCAACTGAATTAAAAAGTATTTATGATTCATTTCCAACATTAAAGATTGTCTTCACTGGTTCTTCTATTCTTGATATACTTAAAGGTTCTGCAGATTTAAGTCGTCGTGCAATAATCTACAAATTACAAGGACTCTCATTTCGGGAATATTTAAAGTTATTTCATAATTATGAAATTGAAGCATATTCGTTAAACCAAATAGTCAATAACGAAGTGAAACTCCCAAAAATAACTCATCCATTACCATTGTTTAATGATTATTTGAAACGTGGGTACTATCCTTTCGGACTTGAAGATGAAATAAACATACGTATAGGACAAATCATTGTGCAAACATTAGAAACGGATATTCCGCAATATGCAAATCTAAATGTTGGAACAGGTCGTAAATTGAAACGATTACTGTCAATTATTGCCGAAAGTGTACCTTTTAAACCAAATTTTTCCAAAATATCAGAAATAATTAACGTAAGTCGGAACTCTCTAGACGATTATTTCTCATATATGGAAAAAGCCGGACTTATTGGTCAGTTACGAAATGAAACAAGCGGTATTCGCGGATTAGGAAAGGTTGATAAAGTGTATTTAGATAATACCAATATTATTTTCAACTTGGTTGGAGAGAAATCAAATATAGGAAATATCCGAGAATCTTTCTTCTTCAATCAAATGCGACTAAATCATGAAGTAATTTCATCTGAAAAAGCCGATTTTGTCATTGATAATTATACGTTTGAAGTTGGAGGAAAAAATAAGCAGCAAACACAAATTAAAAAAGATGGTAAATCGTTTGTTGTAAAAGATGATATTGAATTTGGTTATCTAAATGTAATACCATTGTGGGCTTTTGGATTAAATTACTAAAAACTATGATAAAAAATGCCAGGCGCTAA